>JAGAEE010000102.1 GCA_017613295.1 Desulfovibrio sp.
AGAAACAAGGTGGAACTTGTCTACAACAGTCTGACTTTGCCACCACCCGAGGATATGCCTGACAGAGACAAGCCACTCCTGGATAAAAACAGGATGCCACGTCCGGTTCGCATCCTGGCCCTGGGGCGATTTGACGTTACCAAGGGATTTGACGTTCTTATGCGGGCCTGTGCCATACTTCGTGACAGAGGGCTTGATTTTCAGCTCACTCTGGCGGGTGGCGGTGGCGCCGTTATGGGACTGGGCCATATGGAAGCTCAAATACTGAAATTGCGTAAAACATTACAGCTGGAAGATCGTGTGCGTTTGCCGGGGCTTGTTTCCCACAACGAGCTGCCACACATTTTGCTCGCGCATGACATCTTTGCCGCACCATGCGTGATACATTCCTCTGGGCGTCGCGATGGCATTCCCAACACGGTTATTGAGGCTCTTTCCTATGGACTTCCCGTGGTCAGCACCACGGTCAATGCCTTGCCAGAGGTGGTGCGTCACAATGAAACAGGGCTGGCCGTGCCACCGGGAGATGCGCCGGCTTTGGCCGAGGCCATATTGCGTCTTGCGGACGACGCCAATTTGGCCGTCCGTCTGGGACGCAATGGCAAGGCACTGGCCCTGGAAATGTTTGATCCTGATCGCAACAATCGTCGTCTAGCTCAAATGTTTATCAATCATGTTTCCCAAGGGAAAGGACAATGTGCGGCATAGCGGGCATTGTGAATCTGGCTGGCGAAAGCTTGCCTCCAGAATCCTCGCAATGGGTCAAGGCCATGACAGACCGCATGGAGCATCGCGGGCCGGACGGAGAGGGTTTGTGGATGGGAGGACCTGTGTGTCTTGGGCATCGACGCTTGTCCATTATTGATCTGGCCGGCGGCACCCAGCCCATGTTGAGTCATGACAGGCGGTTCAGCATTGTTTTCAATGGTGAAATTTATAATTATGCTGCGCTTCGACGGGAACTTGAAGAATATGGTGGCCGTTTTGACACTCAGTCCGACACGGAAGTTATTCTTGAAGGTTACCGATACTGGGGTATGGACTGCCTTGAGCATTTTGAGGGCATGTTTGGATTTGCCCTGTGGGATGTCACACATCAGAGGCTTTTTTGCGCTCGTGACCGCTTTGGGAAAAAACCTTTTTTTTATACGTTGCAGAATGGGCAGCTCTATTTCGCTTCGGAACTTTCCGCGCTTGAGGAAGTGCGACATTTGCGTTTCACCGTGGCCCCAGAGTCTGTGATCCGTTATTTGGCATATGAATACGTGCCAGGGCCACAAACCATGTATGAGGAAGTGCAGACTCTGCCTCCTGCGCATTTTTTGTTGTTCGAGCAGGGACGCATGCACCAAGATCGCTATTGGGATATGCCCGTCCCGGATGAACAGGATTCACGTTCTTCCGCAGAGCTTTGCGAGGAATTGCGGCATCTGCTCACTCAGGCCGTGCAACGACGTATGGTCAGCGATGTGCCGTTGGGCGTATTTCTTTCCGGTGGTATTGATTCTACCATTGTGGCCGGCTTGATGGCGCGCCACAGCACGGTTCCTGTGAAAACTTTTTCCATCGGTTTCACTGAAGCCGCTTATGACGAATCGCGCTATGCGCGTGCGGCGGCTCGGGCCTTTGGTACCGAGCATCACGAGCGCGTGCTTTCCGCAGGGGATTGTGCTGACATTTTGCCAAAAATTGTCAGTGGAATGGACGTTCCCATGGCAGACGCCTCAGTAGCTCCCACATGGCTGCTTTCCGCCGTGACGCGAGAAAAGGTTACGGTGGCACTGGGTGGTGACGGAGCGGACGAGCTTTGGGCCGGATATGAACACTATATAGGATTCAAGGTTGCCGAGTGGTTCAACAGACTTCCCGAAACACTGCGGCAAACCATGGAGGCTCTGGCACGTCATCTTCCCTCATCAGCAGGCTACGTCAATCCTCGCCTGGCAGTACAGACCTTCCTGCGTGCGGCCCATGTTCCGGCATGGCAACGGGTTCAGACAATGCTCACGGCTCTTCCCCCAGACATGCTGAAGTCGGTCATTTGTCGTGATTTTAAGGAGTACGTCTCCGGTAAGCTTGAGGGTGACGCGATTTTTGCCCCAACGCGATTACAGTATGAGCATTGGCTGCCCCTGGAGGCGGTTTCTCCTTTGGCGCGGGCGTTTCATGTTTACGTGCGGCAGTATCTGCCAGAAGACATTTTGGTCAAGGTGGACAGATGCTCCATGCTTCACAGCCTTGAAGTGCGCGCTCCTTTTCTGGACAGGGATGTGGCAGAGTTTACCGCGCGTCTGCCGGTGCGTCACAAGCTGCACGGCTTCAGACGTAAGTGGCTGCTTAAAAGGGCTTTTGCCGATCTTTTGCCCCGGGAAATTTTGCACCGCAACAAACGCGGCTTTCAGATACCAGTGGCGCAATGGCTGCGCGGACGGCTGCGGCCACTTATGGAAGATATGCTGTCGGAAACCGCCTTGCGTCAACAGGGAATTTTTGACGCGAAGGCGGTGCGTGCCCTGATGGATGACCATGTGACGGGAAGGGCCGATTTGCGTAAGCCATTATGGACCCTGATGGTCTTTCAGCTTTGGTGGAGAGCCCATCGGGTGTGAAATTTCAAGAAATACAAAGGGTAGAAGCCCTTGCCAGTTTGTCCAAAATGCGTATATCTGGCACAGGGCGCCGTGAAAGCCCATCATCTCTTCCTGGAGGCAGCTTATGACTAGCCAGTTGAAAACAGTCCTTCTTCTAGCGCTTTTGTCCGGCATTATCATTGTGCTGGGCGGGATGCTTGGTGGACGAACAGGAGTAGTTTTCGCCTTTGGACTCGCCTTGCTTATGAATCTGGGCAGCTATTGGTATTCGGACAAAATTGTCTTGTCCATGTATCACGCGCGCGAACTCGCACCGGAAGAAGCTCCCCAGCTGCATCAGATAGTGGAAGAGCTGGCGCGAAATGCAGGCATACCAAAACCACGTGTTTGTGTGGTGCCCGAAGAGGCTCCCAATGCCTTTGCCACGGGGCGTGACCCCGACCATGCCGTTGTGGCCGTGACCGATGGCATTATGCGGCTGCTGTCGCTGGAAGAGCTTCGCGGCGTGCTGGCCCATGAAATGGGGCATATTGCCAATCGCGATATTCTCATCCAGACCATTGCGGGTGTGATGGCCTCTGCTATCGTGACACTGGCGCATATCTTTCAGTTTACGGCCATCTTTGGCGGAAATCGTGATGAAGAGGGTGGTAGCAATCCAGTCGCTGCGCTTCTGCTGGCATTGCTGGCCCCGATGGCTGCTGGCCTCATTCAGATGGCCATTTCACGATCACGAGAGTATCTGGCTGACGATACGGGCGCACGCCTTTGCGGTCAACCTCTTGCTCTTGCCGGTGCTTTGCACAAACTGGCCGTACAAAGCGGGCAGATCCCCATGCAGTCGGGCAATCCCAGTACGGAACAGATGTTCATCGTTACGCCAATGTACGCCATGGGGGGGATGGCCAGTCTGTTCAGCACGCATCCGCCCATTGAGGAACGCATTCGCCGTTTGCAGGACATGGCCGTCCGTTTTCGTCAGGGAAGATAAGGGAGCGAGATGTGAACGTGTTGTGCCACATTGTGTTGATGTTGTCCCTGACGCTGTTGGGGGCGTGTAGTGTCCCCACAGTGGAAAAACCGCACCTACCCTCGCCGGAAATCTGTCCTTTTGTCTACGTTGCCGCGCCGGGAAATTTTATTGTTGATATTGCAAGTGGATCGGAGGTCATTCTGGATCCGGCATACCAGGATTTTGAACTCTTCTGTGATGCCAAGGAGGCCAGAGAATCTGTGCAGAGGCGTGTCGAATCCGGAGATCTTCCTCAAGGTGATTGGCGCATTTATCGGCTTGAAGGTCAGATGGAAGATTTGGCAGAAATCGACGGTGGGCGTTTGGTGCTCGCCCGTATGGGTGAGATTGTGGACTGGGTGACGGATCAGCCATCCATGCCGTAATTGACAGATTTTGCGCCCGCCCTGTGACGTTGTGCAGCACAGGCGGGCGCTCCTGCATCAGGACCGGTAGTCCGCGTTGAGGCTCACGTATTCGTGCCCCAAGTCTGAAGCCTGATAGTCATAGCTTCCAGGCCCTGAACCGAGCAGTATTTCCACCTTCACATCACGGGCTTTGAGGAGTTCTGCCAGGTCGTCTTCTTTGTCATCGTTGACCGGACGTCCTTTGTGAAAGCGTTCGATTCCGCAGAGGGTTAGACAGACCTCGGCCGGATCAAAACTGGCCCCGCTGTATCCCACGGCCGTAACGATGCGTCCCCAGTTGGCGTCTCCGCCATAAATGGCGGTTTTGACCAGCTGTGAATCTCCCACACTGCGTGCCGCCATCCTGGCGTCGTTATCGCTGGCCGCTCCACGGACAAAAATATGCATCACCTTGCTCGCCCCCTCACCATCCATGACGAGCATGTGTGCCACTGTCCCTAGTGTTTCCGTAAGGGCTTTTTCTAGCGCGGAAAGGTCGTTATCCTGGTTGGCAATCACGCCCGAGGCCCCGTTGGCGAGTCCAAGAATGGTGTCGTTGGTGGAGGTGTCTCCGTCCACGCTCACACGATTGAAGGTCTTCGCCACAGCATGAGCGAACATATCCTGCCACGATCCGCACGAGACCTGGGCATCCGTCAGCACAACGCACAGCATTGTGGCCATGTTGGGGCAGATCATTCCTGCTCCCTTGGCCATAATTGTCAGACGTGTCATGCCCTGGTTCAACTCTATCTCGCGTGTGGCAAACTTGGGAAAAGCGTCCGTGGTCATGAAGGCTCGTGTAAACCCCTCGGCATCACGTGTGCCCAGACTTTCTATAAGCGATGGCATTGCTCGGGCAAAAAGATCCATCTTGAGCTGGGCTCCAATGACACCTGTGGAAATGGGCAGCACTTCATCCGGCATGAGTCCTGTACTCTCAGCAACCATGCGCTGTGTGGCTCGGCAGTTCGCCATGCCTTCCTCGCCGGTACAGGCATTGGCCTGGCCAGAATTGGCCAGAACGGCCCGTGCCTTACCGTATTTGTGAAGAATATCTCTACAGACCAGAACTGGCGCTGCGCAAAAGGCGTTTTGTGTGAACATGCCTGCCAGCACAGCAGGTCTGTCTGAGATGATAAGGCCAAGGTCATCCCTGCCAGGTTTCTTAAAGCCGGCACCAGCGGCACCAGCCTGAAATCCTTTGGGCAGATTATCAATCATGTTTCATCTCCTTTGATCCTTGCCGTCAGCATGGTAGCATCGGTTTAGTATTTTTAAATAGTCAAACCTCAAAAAGGTATCGATGAATTCATGTCGCAAGTCATCCAGTGTGCACAGATTGCCAAAAGACCATATAGGACAAAATGTCATTTGGGCAACGGTTCGCATCCAATATCTGAAGTTGAAGGCGGCAACGGCCAATAGCAGGTTGATCGCATCATCAATTGTTCCTTTGAGATAGTTCAGGGTTATCCTGAAATCATGTTTCAAATGACCTATGACCAGTTCTGTGGCAATTCTCCGACTTCACACCCGAAATCCGAGACTTAGCATTTTTAGGCCCTTGCGGTTCATGACGAACCATAATGCACCGAGGCTCATATACACCCACGAAAAGAAATAATGCAGCCGCAGGGGATCGTGAACGAGGCCGAAGAATGTCTCAAACTGCATCTCGTACAAGGGGGCCAGAAGCTGCGCACAGAAAAGCGCGAGCAGAAGCAGGGCCTCGCGCGTTCGCAGGCACAGATCGAGCAGAAGCGCCATCGCGAAAAAGGATTGCGCGGCCGTGAGCAGTATCTCCTGAAGCTGGTGGGCGTCAAGAGGGATGGAAGGCGTGATGCCGCCACTCGATACGGCATACACGCCGGGTATCATGCCCACGAGCAGGGTCCACTGGTTGAGCTTCGAGGCGAGCAGGCTTCCTAGGGCGAGGGTCGGCATGCCGCGGAAGGCGAACATGAGCGAGACGATGAACTCCGGCGCCTCGGAGGCGATGGGCGC
>JAGAEE010000103.1 GCA_017613295.1 Desulfovibrio sp.
GATTCCGCCTTTTCGAGGGGTATACGATTCCCTCGATTGGAACCCATGTCCACATTTTTGTCATCCCCCACAAGTACGCAAGATCCGGATGAACCGCTTTTTTCCCAGTCTACCGTGTCGATGTCCGTGCCTATTGTTTCGAGAGTAGTCGTGTATGACCATGGCACGGATTTCAAAGGAAAATCATATCCGCCGTAGCGCGGTTCCTCAAGCCCCTTTTTTCGTGCAAGGCGCGACAGGCCTTTTGTAAGAACATGCGTCAGCTTACGCTCACGCGCACTCGACTTGTCGCAATACTTGTCGCTGAAACTGTCGACTTTCAGGACTTCGGGCCAGTGCTCGCTCCATGCGAGGAATGCGTCGCTTCCCATGGCTTTTCCCTTTTGTTCTGTAAACATTATACGCCGGCTGGGATAGCCTTCCTGTCTCCACCAATACATAGAGAGTACTGCAAGTAAATAACTCTAACTATATAAAATTACAGAATAATTAGAAAATTTGTACAAATTTTAGAACATTTTTATTCAATCATCTTAATATGTTACGCTGCTGTGTAGCGGTCTCACATAGTCCTTACAGAGCGAAAATTTATCCGCTCTGTAAGGACAGAGTGTTGGTGTATATTTGTTATAAATTCACATAGTTAACATAGTTTTTGACCCTTGACACCACTGGTATTGCGCCGAAATAGGGGGTGAAACCCGATAAGTGTGTTAAATCGCCAGGTTGATACCAACACTTTATCCTTACAGAGCGAATTTATCTCAAACTTGGCGAAGTTTGGAGTAAAAATAGGTTTCGTCTTATATTGATCGCCGATTTCGGCAGGTTGCCTGTTGACAGAACCTTATGCCGTATCTACCTTGACCGCAATACATGGACACTCACCCCCGTATGGGCTCATGAAGGAAATGACATGCCGCTGTGTAGCATTGACGAAGCCATTGCCGATATCAAGCAAGGCAAGATGATTATTCTGGTGGATGACGAAGAGCGTGAGAACGAAGGCGATCTGACCATGGCAGCCGAGCATGTGACCCCGGAGGCCATTAATTTCATGGCACGCTTTGGTCGCGGCCTTATTTGTCTACCCATGGCGCCGGAACTTATTGACCGTTTGCAACTTCCTCTGATGACACAGCGCAATGGATCGCGTTTTGGCACCAACTTCACCATTTCCATTGAGGCTCGTGAAGGCGTGACTACAGGCATTTCGGCCGCCGACCGCGCCACGACCATCAAAGCGGCCGTGGCCGACAATGTGCACCCCGAAGATCTTGTGACACCCGGACACGTTTTTCCTTTGCGAGCCAAGCCTGGAGGAGTGCTCTCCCGCACAGGCCAGACCGAGGGCGGTGTGGACCTGGCCCGTCTGGCGGGCCTCAAGCCTGCAGCTGTCATTTGCGAAATTATGCGAGAGGACGGTTCTATGGCCCGCTTGCCCGACTTGGAAATCTTTGCCGTAGAACATGGTCTCAAGATTGCGGCTGTCAAAGATATCATACGTTATCGGCTGGACAGGGGGCAGGTGTCTGTGCGGCGAGTGGCAGAGGCGCATCTGCCCACACGTTTTGGCGATTTTCGCGTCATTGCCTATGAAAATGACTGCGATCCCAGGGCCCATCTGGCACTCATCAAAGGCGATCTCAGCACATCGGAACCCATTTTGACACGCATCCACAGCGAATGCCTCACCGGAGACGCCTTGGGGTCTTTGCGCTGTGACTGCGGTGGACAGCTGGGAGCGGCATTGCGTCAGATTGAGAAGGAGGGCAGGGGCGCACTGCTGTATATGCGTCAAGAGGGACGAGGCATCGGCCTTGCCAACAAGATCAGGGCCTACGCCTTGCAGGATCAGGGATACGATACTGTGGAGGCAAACCGCAAGCTGGGCTTCCCCCCCGATTTGCGCGATTATGGTACCGGTGCCCAGATGCTGGTGGATCTCGGCATTCACAAAATACGTCTTCTGACCAACAACCCAAAAAAAATTGTGGGGCTTTCTGGCTATGGAATAGAAATTTTGGAGCGCGTCCCCATTGAAATGGAAGCATGTCCAGAAAACGAAAAGTATTTGCTTACCAAGAAGGAAAAAATGGGGCATAAACTGTCTTGTGCACATTTGCGATAGAAAACACCCAAATGGCATCTTCAAGCCCGTATCCTGCGGGCTTTTTTTGTGGCCTTGCAAAATACGGCCAATGGGCATATTTTTCATTATTGAGGTTCTGACGTCTCTTATCCTTATCGGGGGCATCATGCATTTGCGAAAACGTATCCTTGTTACTGGAGGTTCCGGCTTTCTCGGTTCCCATCTTTGTGAGCGTCTTCTTAATGACGGGCATGAAGTGCTCTGCGTGGACAATTTTTTTTCCAGTGCCCGCGCCAACGTGACCGAACTCATGGACAATAGGCGTTTTGAACTCATCCGTCACGACGTGACATTTCCTCTTTATGTGGAAGTGGATGAGATATACAATCTGGCATGTCCGGCTTCGCCTATTCATTATCAGCAAGATCCGGTGCAAACCATAAAGACGTGTGTCCACGGGGCCATAAACATGCTGGGCCTGGCAAAGAGGCTCAAGGCTCGCATCTTTCAGGCCTCAACAAGTGAGGTGTATGGCGATCCCGAGGTGCATCCCCAGACGGAAGACTATTGGGGGCATGTCAATCCCAATGGTATTCGATCGTGCTACGATGAAGGTAAACGCTGTGCTGAAGCGCTTTTTTTTGCCTATCGACGGCAGGGAGGCCTACCCATCAAGGTAGGCAGGATATTCAATACCTATGGTCCCAAAATGCATCCTAATGACGGACGGGTGGTGTCCAATTTTATTGTGCAGGCACTCAAGAACAATCCCATTACCATCTACGGTGACGGCAGCCAAACTCGTGCCTTTTGCTATGTGGATGACCTCATAGAGTGCATGGTGCGCTTCATGGATTCGCCGGAAGATATCACCGGTCCCATAAATATGGGCAATCCCGGTGAATTTACCATCCGTGAGCTGGCCGAAATGGTTGTGAACCTGACTGGCAGCAGGTCGAAAATTGTCTGCGAACCTTTGCCCGGCGACGACCCCAGGCAGCGCCGGCCAGATATCAGCCTCGCTCGTGAACGTTTGGGCTGGGAGCCCAGAGTTCCACTGGAACAGGGGCTGCAAAAAACCATCGCCTATTTTGAAGACCTTGTGCGTCATGGGCAAGCCTGAGGGGGAAAGCCAAAACCTCGACCTGACATGCGGGGCATACTCTCACCGTCTTTTATTGCAAGGAGCATGGTGTGAAGATTACTTGTCCACGTTGCGGATTCAGCCGTGAGATGTCGTCAGACCGTGTACCGGCACGTGCGGTTATCGCCACATGTCCGCACTGTGCTTGTCGGTTTCGTTTCGTTTCTGAAACGGATGAAGAATCTCCTCGTTCCGAGCAGCACGTCATCACCTCTGCCAAACCCCGCACTGCTGCCAAGGCGTCACAGCCCACGCCCCCTCCACCCCCCTCGGGGGAAACAGCTTATGAGGACGACCCGCTTCCCCCCGGCGCGATTATTCCCGGCGGGCCTTTTCCTCACCAGCAAAAGGATTTTTCAGAGCAGGGTGACAAGGTCTCTCGGGGCTCTCTCGGTCTCGGTGGTGAGGAAGAGGGCGATCTTTCTCTTTCGAAGCAAAATTCGTCAAAGGTTGAAACGGAAGAAACAGGATCATTCAAGTCCCATGCTGTGAGAAACGATGAGACTTTTCGCTCCTCACAAGAGTCGGCATTCAATCCATGGGAAAGTGCCCCGGGGGCAGACGGATGGATTGCCTCTTTCTATCATACATGTTTGCGTGTCATGTTCGGTGCCCAGCAGTTTTTCGGCGGGCTCAGACCAGACACACCCCAGTCGCGGGCTTTGTTATTTTATCTCATTGTCAGCGTTGTGCAGGTGGTCGTGGAATGGATGTGGACGGGCGTGTTTCTTGCGCTGGTAGGTCCGGATACGACCTCTGATCCAGAACTGTCGAAACTGCTGGAAATGCTTTCTTCTCAAAGCGGCATGCCATTGCTCGTTCTGCTCAAAACAGGTCTTGCTGTGGCCCAGCTTTATATTTTGTCAACATTGTTGCAATTTTTTTACGGATTCGTGGCAAAATCACGACCAGAATTTTCAAGGATATTTCAGATAGTCGCCTATGCCGCCGCGCCCTCTCTGTTGTGTATAGTGCCGCTGTTGGGCTCCATTGCCGGCTTTATCTGGATGTTGGCCTGCCTTCTGGTAGGATTGCGTGCCTCCATGCGACTCAGTTGGGCACAGACGGTCACCGGCTTTTTGCCTGTAGTAGTATTGTTTGCACCGCTCCTCCTTCAGCTGGTCAAGGCCGCACAGGGCTGAGAGGGAAGGATATCTGGCTTTTCTGGTATGAATCATGCATGTTCTGATACGTATGAACTTGGCATAGGCCCGGTGACAATGGTGTGCCGGGGCTTGAACCGAGTACGGAGTAACCAGAATGAAACAGCCATTTGCCATGTCCTTCAGCTCTATCTTTTGCCTACTGCAACGTCTGACGTTTGTTCTGCTGGCTCTCTCCCTTTGTGTGGCCTGCACCAGAGCTCCTGATGACAGCAGACGCATATACAATGTGAGGGGCAGTTTACGTACGCCGTATCAGATAGAGATCAACAATTATGCCCATAGAGAACCTCCGGCCATCTATGTGGCTCCTTTGAAAGAGCTGGGGCATCGTCCACGCGCGTTATTTGTGCCTTTTCGTGTCGTGCAGCAGACAGCTGATCCCGTGAGTTTTGGGGAAATGCTGTCTCGGCAATTTTGGCAGATCTGGCTCTCACTCAACGCCTTCCATTCTCTGCAATATGCCAGCGGATACGGCCCCTGGGAACCCTCGCGTGCCCTGGCCCTTGCCAGGGCGAAGGGCGCGGAGCTTGTGGTCGGCGGTTATATCAATGAATATGTGGATGGTGGGAATAACGGCACCAGTTCGGTTTCTCTGGCGGTTGAGGTGTATGACGTCCGTACCGGGACACAGCTTTGGTCCATGTCTCAGGCGGGCTTGATGGAGGCTCGACAGAAACACGATTTTTATCTTTTTGCTATCCACGAACGTAATCCCGGAGATCCGCCAGGCTTCATAGTGCGTTCCATTGCCTGGGATATGGGGCGTGAGATTCTCGCATGGGTGGATCCGGATGCTGTACAGCCCCCCCCCTCACTGATGGACAGCATTTTTGGCAGTCAGGCTTTTTAGACATCGAGGAGTAAGCAGTCGTGAGCGGTTCATGGAGCGGGATGTATTTTGATCGGCAGGACAGGGATATTCTTGCTTTGGTCAATACCATTCTTGCATCGGACAGGAACCCCGCCGAAACCTTTTTGTTTGATCCCAGTCTGCACCCGCATGGCATTAAGGAACTGGTCGCCACGCCGGTTTCACGCATGGCCTACGCCGTGGTCAACCTGTTGCGCAACCTGCAGACCGGACGTACCCAGGCTCGTGATCGACTTCTGGCCCTGCGTACTTTGTATGACGAGGTGTTGAATAGCGCTCACTCCACATTACGACGCAATACGGCCCGTGCTCTTATGCAGATTATGAAGGGTATGGTGCGTGCTTACGGAAACGAAATGGAACAGCTGAAGCTGGCTCATGATTTCCGTCGCACCATGCAAGGATCCCCCAAGGTCGTGCGGCGCATGCTTTCCCGCTATCATCTGCCGGAAATGCCAGAGAGTTGGAACCAGATTGCCTTTGATGATCATGTCTATGATGCCAATACCAAGGGGCGTAAAACCCCTACGCATTTGATCATGGACGCCTGGATCAAGGGCATGCGTTCTCTGACAGTGGCATACGAATACTGGGTCCAGCCGGACGCGGCCAGGGAAATCCTGAGTGCGGCGGAGATTACGGGCATTGACGTGCGTATCGGTCTGGAATTCCATGTTCCTTTTTATGGTCGAACCATAAGCCTTCTTTGGATACCTCGCGGTTTCAGTTCCGACGAGGATTTTCTGGAATTTTTGCACAGTCCCAAGGTGGCGGGTATCATGCGTCTTGGGCGTGAGGTCTTGAGTTGGCGACGGGCACGTGTCTTGCAATGTTTGACATTGTGGAACGCACGGCAACGCCCTCAGCTCGAAGCCCAGTGGCAAATTCCTGTGCCGGAGCTGACACCGGAAGCATTTTTGCGCCATGTGGGGCGGGGACAGGCTTCGGCTTTGCATCTTGCCGAGGCACTGCATCTGCATGTGCTGCCCATCCTGAGAGAGAGGGCTCTGCAGCTGCACACACAGGCAGATCCCCAGTCCCTCCGTGAACTGGAATTTTTGAATACGCTCAATGTCGAATATATTGCCGACCACTGGCTTTCTCCTGAGGAACATCCTGAACTCGCCGATTTCGTGGGGGTGAGCCACGCTCCCGATTTGCCTGCCTTGCTACGTCTTTCCCCAGGCGATTTGACACGCGAACTGGCCGACCTGACGCCCGGTTATCGTCTGGTATTGACCACGGCCGGCCTGAGTGTGGAAGATGTGGTAGAACTTCTGTGGGAGAGTGATGGCAGCATCAGCCATCTGGAAATTTTTAACATGCGCGGTTGGATGGAAGGCAAACACGCGGACATCAAGGCCATCAGCGAGTTGCAGCGGGCTCTGAATGAAGGTGTGGGGCCGCGTGTCAAGCAGATGGTCCGCGACATGGTGCGTCGTATGCGTGATCGTGAACCGGAGCGGGCTGCCAGATTTCAGCAGATATTGCACAACGTGCCAAAGCTGTGGGAGCATTATCGCAACAATCCCTTGGGGTCGCGGTTGGGCACGAGTTCAGTGAGTCGTGCTTCATATGGCATGGGTTTTGTGCTGCGTGACACCCTGACGACACGCGGTCGTCGTTTCTATGAGAGACGGAGGGAGCGAAATCAGCCTGAGTTGCCCATTTGCACGCCTGTGGAGGAACTTGTTCGCTACAGCAAACCACGCAATCCGTCTTTTTGGCAGCGGGTTCTTCGCATGTTCAGGGAAGTGCCAGGTTGTGAACATTGGGGCATGGAAAAGCACCGCGTGTGGAAAACTGCCAGCGTGGGATTTCGTGTGTGTCCACGAGGCAACGTACTCAATCTCGGCGGACTGAGCCTTTCCGTGGGTAACAGTCTTGTCCCACCATCCGCAGCGGCAAGTCCCCACGACTCTTCCGTCAAGTCGCCGGGCTTGTCCTATATTAGAGGTGGAAATTTCCTTAAGGTATTGCTGGGTTTTTTCCCGGCATTCCTGACCTTCATGTACACGCAGAACTGGTGGTTCCTGGCTTGGTTCGGATCGTTTCTCTGGTTTGGCATCAATGGGGTGCGCACAGTCGCGCAGACGGTCGTGGCGGCGCGTGGAGCGTCAACAGGAGCTCTTATTCACTGGAAGGATCAGATAAATGTCAGCCGGTTGAGCAATTCTCTCATGTTCACGGGTTTTTCCGTCTTGCTGCTGGAGGGATTGGTGCGTGTGGGCCTTTTGGAACAGACCCTGGGCATCACTACGGCAGATAACCCGTGGGTCGTGTTCGGTGCCCTGAGTTTCACCAATGCAATTTATCTGTGCTGTCGCAATACTCTGCTGGGATTCCCCTGGCGTACTTCCGCCGGTGCCTTAGTACGAAGCGTGTTGGCCATTCCTGTAGCAGCACTGTACAATACAATATCGTATGAGCTAGCTGCCCTGCTCGGTGTGGCTGACCCTGCTTATTACCTTGTGCCAGCCGCAGCCATCCTTTCAAAAATGGCCTCGGATACTGTGGCTTCCGTTATTGAAGGTTATGCGGACAGCCAGGAAAATTTGCGCATGCGTCGATGGGACTATAGGAACAAGCTGACCGGATTGTTTGATTGCTATACGCATTTGGAATTGCTTTTTCCTGATGAAGAAGCGTTGGTGAAGCTTTCCCGCAGTGGCGGCCTGAAGGAAAGCGGCGGTGTCCGCGGCAAGGAGCTGGAACGAGCCTTTATCGTGCACGCGCTTGATTTGATGTATATGTGGTTTTACCAGCCGCGTGCTCAGGAAGCCTTCCGTCAGCTTGTCCGTAATATGCCGGAGGCTGACCGTAACGTTCTGGCCCGTTCTCAGCTCGTGCTTACAAGGGAGCGAGAAATAAGCCAGTTGCTGGTAAACGGCATTCTTGGCCCTGATTTTGCCCGTCCACTGGCTTTCTATCTCGACAAACGCAGGGTGTACCTGCGGCGGCTCAGTCGTGTGTGTCGACCTGGCCAGACGGTCGGCTGAATTCTTGCAGGCGCCCCGATAACATTGGGGCGCCTGTTGATTTGGCAGTGATCATGTGAGAAAAGTCAGAAAGTATTGATGAAGGCGAAGGTCTTGTGTGAGCTCAGGATGAAAGGAGGTGGCGAGAATGTTCCCCTGACGGACGGCCACGGCCTGTCCGTTGACCTGGGCCAGCACAGTGAGGTTCGTACCAACGCGCGTGATGACGGGCGCACGGATGAAGACTGCTGGTACCGGTTCGGGGCCAAGTTCTGGTATGGCGAGGTTGGTTTCGAAGCTGTCGACCTGACGGCCAAAGGCATTCCGCCTGACAGTGGCGTCCAGCACGCCAAGGCGTGGTTGATCTGAGTTCTCGATGTCACGGCAAAGCAGGATGAGTCCGGCACAGCTGCCGTAAACGGGCATGCCGTGTTCAACACGTTTGCGCAGAGGGTCCAGCATTCCTCCCTCCACAAGCAGCTTGCCAATGGTGGTACTCTCGCCCCCTGGGATGATGAGGGCATCCACGCCATCCATGTCCCTTGCTTGTCGTATTTCGCAAGTCGTAGCACCCAGACGGGATACAGCCTTGATATGCTCGCGGAAGGCTCCTTGCAGGGCCAGAACGCCAACAAGTTTGTCCATTACCATCCTCGTTCCTGCATGCGTTCGCCGGCAGGAATGCTGGAAATGTCAATGCCCACCATGGCTTCTCCGAGATCGCGGGATATTTCTGCCAGCAGAGCAAAATCTTTGTAATTGGTCACAGCCTGAACGATAGCTTTAGCACGTTTGGCAGGATCCCCGGATTTGAAGATGCCTGATCCCACAAAAACACCGTCACAGCCAAGGTGCATCATCATGGCGGCGTCGGCCGGTGTGGCAATGCCCCCGGCGGCGAAATTGACCACGGGCAAACGCCCTTCCTTGCGTACGGCGAAACAAACCTCCAGGGGCGCTCCAGCCTCCTTGGCGAAGTTGGGCACTTCGGCTTCGGGCAAGGCGCAGAGCTGGCGAATTTCGTCCATAACCTGACGGCAATGCCGTACGGCCTCAACCACATTACCGGTGCCGGGCTCGCCTTTGGTGCGGATCATGGCCGCGCCTTCCGCAATGCGGCGCAGAGCCTCACCCAGATTTCGGCATCCGCACACAAAGGGAACGGTGAAATCGCGTTTGTCAATATGGTATTTGTCGTCGGCCGGGGTCAGCACTTCACTTTCGTCAATGTAATCCACTCCCATGGCTTCCAGGATGCGGGCTTCCACAAAATGTCCAATACGGGCTTTGGCCATGACGGGTATGCTGACCGTGTCCATAATTTTTTTGACAATGGTGGGGTCGGCCATACGGGCCACGCCTCCGGCGGCGCGTATGTCGGCAGGGACGCGTTCC
>JAGAEE010000104.1 GCA_017613295.1 Desulfovibrio sp.
AACCGCGCCGGCTGGTTTGCTAGCTTGCTGGCTGAATACAAGCTGGATTGGGCTATTCCTGGTATCTACGGTTGGTACAGCTCCGGTGACGACGGCAACCCGGCCAACGGTTCCGAGCGTATGCCCACTATCCATGCCAATGGTAACAACGGCTTCTCCAACTTCGCTTTCAACGGCAACCCCTACATCGCCCGCGAAGCTACTTTGAGCAAGGACATGATCGGTACTTGGGGTATCGGCGCCCGCTTGAAGGACATGAGCTTCCTCGAAGACCTGAAGCACACCTTCCGCATCAACTTCATGGGTGGCACCAACAGCACGACCATGACCCGTTACATGGGCAACAATGTTGACTTCTGGACTGGCGTTGATGGTGCTAACGCCTCTGCTGCTGGTATGCCGCCGCTGTACATGACGACCAATGACTACGCCATGGAGTTTGGTCTGACCAACACCTACAAGATGTATGATAACTTCACCGTGATGTTGGACGCTGCCTACATCGCCACGTGGATGGATCATTCCCGCAAGGTGTGGGGTAACACTACCTTCAATGGCGACGACGACACCGTGAAAGATCCTTGGAATGTGAACGTTTCCTTCGTGTACGAGTTCTAATCCACTCTGCACTGTTTGGGTTTATGGGGGGAGCCTTCGGGTTCCCCCTTTTTGCATGACAGAAAAGCCTTGCCAAGTGTCCCACACAGAAACTAACAGAAAAGGGAAGCTGATATGCTGTTGACGCGACATAACAGTCCAAATTCGTCCACCTGCTTATGTGGCGTCCTTAAACACCCTTGGCAGATGGTTGGCCTGTTTTTCTCAAAACACGTCGGCAGATGATTTGGAGGCAATAGTCATGCAAGAACCCAGGATACATCAGGCCGTACAGGCCGAGCAGCGTTTCATGCAGGACAGGGATCTCGTCACTGCCAACGACATCGCCGAAATAGCCGAGCGTGACCACTACGCCAGGGAGCAGTTTGTACGCGATGAGGGTATCAGAATCGGCCAAGCCAAGGATTTGAAGGATGGCGTGACCAAGAGGAATCGTGAGCTCGCCTTGAATCTTATCAATCTTGGAGTGACTAGGGACCAGATTTCTCAAGCAACCGGTCTTTCCGCAGAAGAGATCAAGAGCCTGAGTCACTTGAAGTAAGTGAACCGCCCAATCTCCTACATCAACGGCAAAGCTTGGAGATGTGTGTCACACCCCGTGGGCATGAAGGTTCGTTTCCTGACAAACAGGTACAGGCCGACGGTATGCCTTCCCCTTAGTTTGTCCTGTCGAACATATGGCGTGGCGAACGCTTTCGTCGTCAACTGCTGGTCGACGACCGCAAGGAATCGTGGCGGCCGGGAAAATCAATCGTCGTTGATAAACGCCTTGAGATCTCTGCCGGCACGAAAGAAGGGCAATTTTTTAGGGGACACCTGAACTGATTCTCCCGTTTTGGGATTTCTACCGGTATAACTGGCGTATTCCTTTATTTTAAAGCTCCCAAAACCGCGTATTTCCACCCTTTTGCCTTCAATCAGGGCCTTGCGCATTTCGTTGAAGAAGGTGTCGACAAAGATTGAGGCTTCTCCTTCAGAGATATCAGCCGAAACTGCCAGGGTATTGACCAATTCGGATTTGTTCACTGTTTCCTCCGTCCCGCGTGGCGTGTGGGGCCCTGCTGATGCAAGCGATTGTATTTGCTTGATATTAACATCTCTCTTTCCTGACGTCAAAGAAAGTTTTGCCTTGACGATTATGTATGCTGCGGCGTTCGTGCTACGAAAAGCACATCCACTCTGTCGGCGCCTGCCGTAAGCAGGGCATGTGTTGCCGACCGCAAGGTGCTGCCCGTGGTCATGACGTCGTCCAGAAGCCAGAGAGTCATCCCGGCCGTTAAGGGAGAAGCGCGAAAACTGTGTCGAACGTTTTCCCGTCGCGCCCTGGCGGAAAGTTGCGCTTGGGCCGGCCCTGGCACGACGCGCGCCAACAGGTCTGTACGCAGGTTGAGAGCGGCAAGATGGCAGAGTGCCCTCGCCAGTTCGTGAGCCTGGTTGTAGCCCCGGTTCCTGAGGTGGTTGGGATGCTGCGGCATGGCCACGACGGCATCTGGAAGGGGAAGGCAAGAAGCGGCCTCAAGCAGAAAATAGGCCAGTGCTTTGGCCAGGTAGATTTTCCCGTCAAATTTGAGTTGTAGCAGTGTGTCACGCAATGTTCCCTGGTAGAGGCCGTGGAAAGCCAAAGCGTGCCATGGCGGCGGGTCTTGCAGGCATGCCCCGCAGACAGCGTTGCCGGGCGCGTGGGTTCCTGCCAGTGGCAGTCCGCAAAGGTGGCAGCATGGCCCGCTATGAGGTTTCAGTTCCACGGCGCACTGCGGGCAAAAGGCGTCCTGGGGAGACGTGAGATCTGCTGGCGAAAAAGGGCGCAGGCAGTGGGCGCAACGCCGCTGGTCAAGCCCCAGGGAATGCAAGACATGGGCAAGGGAACGCGTCAGGCTATGCACGTCCGCCCCCAGTCATGGCCCCAGGCATACAATCCCGCTGTCACGGCGGGACGTTCCTTTAAATTGGCAAGAGTTTCCATCCCGCGCAGCTGACGGTTTTCACGCAGGGAGATGTTGAGCGGAGCAAAAAAAAGACGGAGGGAAAGCAGGGCTCCGGTAAAGAGCTGGTGGCCCTTTAGGCGTCCGGCGGTCAGAATGGCAAGGCCGGGGCGGCATTCTGCCTCAGGGAGACGACGCCGTGTGTGGTGCTGCCGTTCCCAGAATCGTTGAGTCCTGTCAACAAGGGCCTTGAAATGTGCGGGCAGATGATAAAAGTAAATGGGTGAAGCCACCAGTAGGAGTGACGCCGAACTTATGGCATCAAACAGCAGATGTGCGTCGTCAGTCTCAGAGGACGCGTCCTGCCCGTCGGATAAAACACAATGGTGCGGAGGCGTGGCGCATGCCCCACAGGCCGTGCAGGGAGCAATGTTGTAGTCTCGCAGAGGTAACAGGCGTACCGGCATGCCAGCGTCTGTCAAGCCCTGTGAGAACAGCCGAGCCGCCGTGTCAGAAACGCCTCCCGCCCTAGGGCTGCACAGCAGGATGACGGCCTCCTTCATTCTTGTAGAAAGCCGCCGCAGAAGGGGTTGTGTCTTTTTTCGTCCCCGATGGTGGTGGAAGGGCCGTGTCCTGGGTAGACCACTGTGTTTTCAGGCAGGGCAAAAAGCACTGCTGTGACCGAGTGGAGCAGTGTTGCTTGGTCTCCGCCGGGAAAATCCGTACGGCCGAGGGAACGGTAAAAGAGCGCGTCACCCGTAAAAACCAGATGATCGTCCGGAAAATACAGGGAAATCCCCCCGGGTGTATGACCCGGCGTGGATAACACCTGACAGGTCATGCCGCCAAAGGTGGTCGCGCCCATGGCGATATGCTGGGCCGAAAAATCGGGAACCAGGGGAAACCCCCATATCCCTCCGCGAGCGGCCTCAGTGTCGGCCAGGCAGTCGTCTTCGGCCGGAACGTGTACGGGGGCGCCAGTGGCTTCGGCCAGAGCCGCCACGCCGTAAACGTGGTCAAAGTGACGATGGGTGATCAGAATATCCGTCAGCTGCAGCCGCTGTGAAGTCAGATATTGCAGCATGGGATCCGGGTCTCCACCCACATCCACAGCCACGGCCCGACCCTCATTGTGGATAATGTAGCTGTTGGTTTGCAACGGTCCGAGGGGGAAATCGGCAACAGGCATAACTATTCCTTTGCAACAGGATTGGGACGGTCGGCAGGATGGAAAGTTCCGAGCCCTGTCTTAAAAACGCCAACCGTACAGGTCATCCCGTTCTTTATATATGGGAAGGAGTGGGGAGGCAAGACATGCACTAGCAGCGCGCTCTGTTGGGAGTTTTTTCACCGGATACGCTGAAGCACGTATTGTGGCGGCGTAGGGCTTGTGATATAGGCCGATCACTGGAGGTTTGCCATGAAGAATGCGCTGCCGTTTTGCCTTTGCGTGGTGCTGTTGCTTGTTTTTTCAACTCCCCTTGCTGCCGCCGGACCGGAGACTTTGTCTTCACCACAGCTGGCGCCCGCACCGGATACCGCAGGGCCTGCGCACAAGCGTGTGGCTCCTGGCGTGCGACGTGCCGTGAGGCAGGGTAAGGCGCCCCAGTCTGAAAGTGCTGTCCGGGAAACGCCGTCTGTCTCTCCAGCCCGTTCTGGCGTGCCTGACACGGGTCATCCCGCTTCCGCCACGGCGGCCTCGCAAGGCGGGGAAAAAACCAATCCCTTTGCGCGTCGGGCCCAACCGCAGAATCCCGATGTCCCTGCCGTTTCGAGTGGTGGCGATAGGGTTGCGCCTGAACCGGCCACCCGTGCGCCAGCCGTGCGCAGGGCCGCGCCAGGCGCGCACCGTGCCGCCAACCCAGCGTTCGGAGTAGGCCAGGGAACGCTCCACGGCAATACGGAAAGCAAGATTTTTCACAACAGCCATTGCCGCTATTACAATTGTCAGAAGTGCACGGCGCGTTTTGCCACGGTGGCTGAGGCCATGAAGGCCGGCTTCAGTCCGTGCAAGGTATGCGGACAAAAGTAAGCCTCCGTCGGGCACGCCATGACAGTGCGGAGTCGGAGGTCGGCCGGCGATGATCTCGCTCTGCCTCATTTTCGTCTCTTTGACGTCTGGCTATGCCGTGGGCCGTTGGCGGGAAAGGCGCAACGGGGGAGTGGAAGATTCCGCCTCTCTCAGGCTTCGCCACATACTGCAGATGCTGGCTCTGTTCGGCGGCATTCCCCTGGCCGCCATGCTCTCCCTGTGGGGGCTGCGCAGGCCGGAATTGCGCCTACTCACACTGCCCCTGCTAGGATTGATGGCCTGGAGCGTCGGGGGGATGATGGCGCTTGTGCTGGCGCGATTGCTGCGCATGGACAGGGCTGCTACGGGCAGTTATTTCTGCTGTGGCGCGTTTACCAATATCGGAGCTGTGGGGTCGCTGGTCTGTTTGATGTGGCTTGGGGAATCGTCCATAGCGCTGACAGCGCTGTACCGTCTGTGCGAGGAAATGTTCTATTTCGGAGTGGCCATGCCGGTGGCCCGGCATTTCGGCACGGGAGATCCGGCTCTGTTTGCCCGGCCGTATCGTTCGCCCCTGCTGTATGCCGTCCTGGTGGCATTGGCATTGGGTGTAGTGCTCAATGTGTCCGGCGTGCGACGTCCGGAATTTCTGGGCACTGTGGCCTCAGCGTTGGTGATGGCGGCCACGGTGTTTTTTTTGTTCTCCATCGGGCTGGGCTTGCGGCTTTCCCGTCTTCGTTGTTATATTCCCGAAAGTTTGGGGATGTGCGCCGTCAAGTTTTTGCTGGTGCCCGTGTGCATCGTGGGAGCAGCCCGCATTCTGGGGCTTCAGCATATGGATGACGGATTGGCATTGAAAACGGTGACCATTCTGTCCACCATGCCAGTGGCCATGAATGCCCTCATTCCGCCATCATTGTTTCGATTGGATTTGGATTTGGCCAATGCGTGTTGGGTATTCAGCACATTGGCCCTTGTGGTGGTCTTGCCCGTTGTGGATGTGTTGCTGCCCCTGCTGTGAGCGGGCAGGGAAGCGCGGGCGAAGAAACGTCGCTCTGGAGAAAAAAACATGAAAAAAATCGTTGCGTCCTGTATCGTGTTTCTCTGCTGTCTGCTCCTGGCATCGCCGCAGGGGGCGCTGGCGGGCTACAAGGCGGAGTACCGTTTGAGCGTCGTGCCTGGACCTTCTTCCGGGTGGGCGCAGACGGCGGAGTTTTTTGCCTCACTGGTAAAGGAACGCTCAAAGGGACGTATCAATATCAAGGTTTATCCTTCGGCGCAGCTCATGGCCGGCAAGCAGACATCCGAATTTCTGCTTCTGCGCAACGGCTCCATTGACTTCTCGCTGGCCTCGACCATCAACTGGTCACCGCAGATCAAGGAGCTCAATCTCACAGCCCTGCCTTTTTTCCTCGCAGTGGAGCCGGATCGTTACAAGGCCATGGACGCCATCATGGCAGGCAAGTCTGGCAAGATGATTATTGAGAGCGTGGAAGCCAAAGGCGTGAAATTTATCGGATGGGCTGAAAACGGCTTTCGTGAACTGACCACCAGCAAGGGCCCCATCATGTCGCCCAATGATTTGAAAGGTCTCAAGATTCGTGTGGTGGGAAGCCCCATCTTTATCGAAACTTTCAGGGAGCTTGGGGCAAATCCGGTGAACATGAACTGGAGCGAGGCCACCACCGGCTTCCAGCAGGGACTCGTGGACGGCCAGGAAAACCCCACCAACGGCATCAACATCCCTCTGAAAATCTGGGATTTTCACAAGTTCCATTGCGATTGGCACTACCTTATAGATCCTCTTTTGCTCTGTGCCAACAGCAAGGTGTGGGACGGCTTCAGCCCTGAAGATCAGAAGCTGCTCACTGCCTGTGCCCTTGAGGCCGAAAAATTCGGCAAGGCCCTGTCACGTCTGGGCATGGACAATGGCGAGTCTTTGAGACTGTTGCAGCAGCTGGACAAAGTTCCTGCCGTGAGGGATCCCTATGCCTGCATGCAGGAGCACGGCATGAAGGTCTCCAGACTGTCTGCGGACAATATACGCGTTTTTTATAACGCCACCGCTCCTGTGCGTGAGAAATGGGCTAAAACCATCGGTGAGGAGCTGGTCAAGGCCGCCCAGGAGGATATGGCGGCGGTTCGCTGACGTTTTCTCCGGTGGGGGCATTTGCCCCCACCGGTTGCGGAGTACGCCCATGTGGAAGTTCCTGGACAACCATGCCGAAGAGACCTTCGGCGCCTTGCTCCTGGCCCTTATGGCGCTAATCGCCTTTGTGAACGTGATCGTGCGATACTGCACCACCTTTTCCTTTGCGTGGACTGAAGAACTGACGGTCAATTTTTTCGTGTGGGCAGTGCTTTTGGGCACGGCCTGTGTTTTTCGCAAGGGCGGAAACCTGAGCATGACGGTGTTGTACAATGTCTGCCCCAGAAGGCTCAGACTGTGCTTCCTGGGCCTGGCTCTGGCGCTTGGCGTGATTTTTTTCGGCTGCCTGGCGTATTTCGGAGTGCTGGAAGTGGTGGATGAATACCAGCTGGAATCCACTTCCGAATCCCTGGGCATTCCCGTCTGGTGGTATACCTTGGCCACACCGTTTTTCTCCCTCCTTATTATCTTTCGCATGCTCCAGCGCGTCTATCTGGATTTGCGGGACGGCACGTACTAGCAGATCGGCACAAATTCCCGCTGACAAAGGTGTAAAGGCATGCAAGTTTGGCTTCAGGATCCCGCGCTCTGGTTGATGATATTGTTTATTGTGCCTCTTTTTTTGCGCGTGCCCATTGCCGTGGCCCTGGGCTTTGCCGCCCTGACAGTGGCCTGGCTGTGGGACATGGGCATTGCCATGATATCGTACAATTTCTTTGCTGGCATTGCCAAATTTCCCCTTTTGGCCATCCCTTTTTTTGTGGTGGCTGGCTTTGTGATGGAGCGTGCTGGCATTGCCGCACGTATAGTGGGTCTCATGCAGGTACTCACCGGTGCAATGACCGGGGGCCTGGGGATAGTGGCCGTGGCCGTGGCCACATTCTGGGGGGCTGTGAGCGGTTCCGGACCGGCCACAGTGGCCGCTCTGGGGCTCATCCTCATACCGGGCATGGCCCAAGCGGGCTATGACAAGGCCTTTTCCGCCGCCACCGTTTCTGTCACGTCAGGGCTTGCCATCGTCATCCCTCCCAGCATCGCCTTTATCATTTATGGTGGTGTGGCCGACGTTTCTGTACCGGCGCTTTTTGCCGCCGGCTTTGTTCCGGGTCTGGTGGTGGCGGCATTTCTTATGGTGGCGGTGTTGATTATTTCCCATCGAAAGGGGTACAAGGGGCACAAGCCCGACAAAACGTCATGGCAGGCGCTGCGCGAGGCGTCCTGGGGCGTTTTCATGCCCGTTATCATCCTTGGCGGTATTTACGGCGGTATTTTCTCTCCCACGGAAGCTGCCGCCGTGGCGGTATTCTACGGGCTGTTCGTGGGTGTCTTTGTGTATCGCACCATAGACAGTCTGAAGATGCTGCGGGAAATCTTCGCTGACAGTGTGCGTGCCACAGCCGTAGTCATGATTGTGGTGACCTGCGCTGGCTTGTTTTCCTGGGTGGCCACGGCCGTGGGACTGGTGGAAAAGGGATCGGCCGTGTTGCTCTCTCTCTCCGGCGATCCGGTCATGGTTCTGCTCATGATCAATGTTATTTTGTTGCTTGCGGGGATGGTGCTGGACGCCATTTCCATCTATTATGTCCTTTTGCCCTTCATGTTGCCCATTGTGCAGCACTTTCACTGGGACCCCATCTGGTTTGGCGTCATGATGACCGTCAATCTGGCCATTGGCCAGGTAACACCGCCTGTGGCGGTCAACCTGTATATGGGGGCCAATATCAGTGGCCTGAGCATGGAACAGGTGAGCCGGGCGGCCCTGCCGCTGATCTTTGCCTCCCTGTTGGCTCTGGTTGTCATCATCCTTTTCCCCCAGCTATCAACCTTTTTACCGCATCTGTTTGGTCTGGCATAGAGTCGTTCGCAGTCAAAGGGCAACTGGATTCAGAAGCGGTTATGTTCCGGCAGTATGCCTCGGTACGTTGACCGCCTGGAGAATAGGCCATGTCGGTGTTTTTCCAAGCGCTGCAGAGTATGTTCAGCCTGACTTTGCTGTGTTGTATAGGTTATATGGTCGCAAGAAAGGGCTGGGTACAGGCAGAGACGGAGATTTTTCTGCCCAGGCTACTGACGACCGTGGTGCTGCCCCCTTTTCTCATGGGCAATGTGGTCAGCCATTTTCAACGTGAGGCTCTGGCGCATCTGATTTGGGGATCTCTCTTGCCCCTGGTGAGCATTGTCGTCTCATTTCTCGTATTCCTGTGTCTTGCGTGGCTATGCAGAGTGGACGCCACCCACCGTCGTGTCTTTGCCACGGCGGCCTGTACGTCAAATACCATGTTTATCGGCATTCCCGTAGGCACGGCCTTGTTTGGCGAGAGTGCCATCGTGTACGTGCTGCTGTATTTTTTTGGCAATACGGTTTTTTTCTGGACCATTGGCAATTATTGTATTGCCTGTGAAGGACAGACAAACAGGACAAGGCCTGACGTGCGGGAAATCGTGAGGCGTATTTTTTCACCACCCTTGTGCGGCATGCTCGCTGGCCTTGCCATTGTGTTCATGGGCATTCCCTTGCCAGGGTTTGTCAGTGATACCTGTCGTTATCTTGGCAATTTGGCAACCCCTCTGGCATTGCTTTACATCGGCATGATGCTGCACCATGTGGATTGTAAAAATCAGCCTCTCGGCAAAGACATGCTGCTCGCATTGACGTTGCGGCTGGTGGTGAGCCCCTGTATACTGGTGACAATAAGCTGGATGATACCATTGCAGGAGATGCAAAAACAGGTGTTTGTCATCTTGGCGGGCCTGCCCTGTATGGCCAATATCGCCATTGTCAGTGCCTGGCATGGAGCGGACAAAACCTTTGCCAGTGCCTTCGTGGCCGTGTCGACCATTGTGGCCATGCTGACCATACCGGTTTGGATGACAGTGCTCGCGCATCTTGCCTGAGCATTATGCTACGGCATGACCGTAGTTGTTGCTTGGTGATGCTGATTGCAAGATATCTGAAGGTTGGGCTTTTGATGCCGCAATGTCGGTGAGGGCCTATGGGAGTATATAGAGCCTGCTTCACCCTGAAGTGTCGGCAAAGGAGTTGCACTATGTTGCCTACCTACGTGGTCCATTTCATGGAAGGCCGGGCGCGCTTGCGCCATCATGTTTTTGGGGAGCAAAACAAGCTCGCCCTGGCCACAAGCCTGCTGGCAAAGGAAGCAGAGGTTCAAGAGGTGCGTTCCGGTCACGGTTCCCTGCTGCTATTGCTGCAGCCTGGGGCGGATGTTCTGGCTTTGTGTGCAAAACTTGAGGAAGCCTTGCCAGGATTGAAGGAATTCAGCCCTCAGGCCACGCGTCACGTGAATTTGTCTCAATGGAAAGGCGTGAATTCACGACGTCTGGAGTTGCGAGCCCTGACGGGTGTTTCCCTTTTGTGCCTTGTGTCGGGCCTGTTTGCCTCTAGCAAATGGCATGTCCTCTCCGGATTTGCCTTTGCGGCACTGGCGGCCCGTCATATTTGGACGAGGAGGGAGGCGCTGTAGCCTTTCCGCTTTGAGGAGATGTCCCCGTGTCCCTTTTCGGGACGCCCCTCATGTTTGTCCGTGGAGGTGGGCGGTGGCTTTGCCTTGTGAGCCCTCATAATTTCTTGGCAGCGTGGGAGATAGCTGTTATTGTTGGTCAATGCAAGTTTCGCTGTTTCACAGTCTTCGACAGATCCGCATATCCACCCTTGCCAGGAGCATGTCATGGCTTGTGGCGGGGATTATTCTGGCCTCACTGGCCATTTTTTTCTCGTCGAATTATTTTATGCATGAAGGGTTTGAGGCCCGTGTGCGTGGCGAGCTGGAGACCATGCGCAATGTTGTGGACGATTATTTGTCAAATATTCGTCTGCGGTTGGCGCATGAGGCAAGTTTGCTGGCAGAATCCGAGAAACTGCGCCAGGCGTTGGCAGGAAGGGATTACACCGCGCTGAAATCCTTTGCACAGAAAGCCATGTTCGGAGCCAACGCGAGTTTTGCTACCATTGTTGATGAGCATGGCATTGTTCTGGCGCGCGGTCATTCTGACGTGAAGGGGGACGATATTTCGGAATCCTCGGTCATGAAGAAGGCACTGGTTGGAGAAAGCGTTGTGGATCTGGTCAGGCTGAAGAATAACGGCCTGTCAGCGGCAGCGGCCGTGCCGGTTTTTGTGTCCGGATATCAGGTGGGCGTTCTGTTGTTTGGGGAAGCGTTCAGGACGCATTCCTTCGTTGACGAAGTGAAAAAGGTCACCAACCTGGAAATGACCATTTTTGACGGCGACGAACGCCTTTCCACGACAATCATTCGCGACGGGAAACGCGCTATCGGCACCAGACTGGAGAGCCTGGAAGCGCGGCATACTGTCCTTGAGGAAAGAAAAGCCTATATCGGCGAGGCGCCCATTCTCGGCCGTATGTACAAAACCGTATATTGGCCCTTGCAGTCGGACGAAGGCGAAACCTTGGGCATCTGGTTTATTGGTACGGAAGTTGAGGGCATGGAAAGGGTTATCACCGGGATCGCTTTTTCCTGTCTTGTAAGTACGCTGGTCATAGCTGCGGCACTGTCCGTCCTGGGCGTCCTTTTCTTTCGTTCTCTTGTCAATCCGCTGGAACACAAGGCGTATGTCGACAGTCTGACTGGCATTACCAACAGAGCCGGTTTTGAAAAATCCTTCAAAAGCGTTTTTGTCGAACAGACAGGCAAGGGGGCGCTTTTTCTCATGGACCTCGACAATTTCAAGAGTGTCAACGACAATCTTGGTCATCCCGTTGGAGACGAAGTACTCGTCCACACCGCCCATGCCCTCAAAACCGTCTTTCGCGGCACCGATATTGTCGCGCGTCTTGGGGGAGATGAATTTGTCGTCTATGCTCCCACCATGGACATCGCGGATGTCATCAGGAAAAAATCACAGAATTTTCTTGATGCCGTCAGAAAAACTTATTCTTTACCCGATGGCGGCAGCATTACCGTGACTGCCAGCATTGGCATCGCGCTTTTTCCGAAAGACGGAGGAACTTACGAAAAATTGTACAACAGCGCCGACACGGCCCTCTATCTTGCGAAGGATAAAGGGAGAAATCGCTATGTGCTGTACGACGACAACATGTCAACGTTTTCCCTACGGGAGTAGTTTTTTTAATGCGCTTCTTTTGTCTCCTATAATCCTTCCACATATTGCAGTGCCGTAACGGAGGGTTGCTGACTCGTCAGTATTATGGTGCTACACTTGTGTCTCCGCAGTCCCGTGATTTCTGGACTATCATCATGAAGAAAATGTCATTTTCCCCTTTTCCCAGGGCCCGCACATCAGCAGTGGCCAGGAATATGTTATGCCTTGTAGTGGGGATTGTCCTGGCATCGTTCACTATTTTCTTCTCGTCGAATTTCTTATCGGCCTCGACAATTTCAAAACTGTCAATGACAATATGGGCCATCTGGTTGGTGACGAAGTCCTCATCCATACCGCACGTACTCTCAAAACCGTCTTTTGCGATTCTGATATTGTCGCCAGACTCGGCGGAGACGAATTCCTTGTTTATGCTCCCACCATGGATGATGTGGAACTCATCAAAAATTAGGCGGAGCATTTCCTTGTTGCTGTCCGAAAGAAGTACCTTCTTCCAGATGGCAAAAATATCGCCGTGACGGCTACCATCGGTATTTCGCTGTATCAAAGCCGTGACGACACCTACGAAAATTTGTATAGCAGAGCCGACATGGCTCTTTATCGAGCTAAGGACAAGGGCAAAAATCAATAAGCGTTGTATGAGGAGTGCATGCCGTTGTCCCAAGAGATCTGACGTGACATCGTCAGGTGAAGTCGCGTGCTATCTATAACAAATATTAAGAACTGGTGATGTTTTTGATGGGGCAACTCAAAAAAAATGTTGACGCGAGGCATAGGCTGACCTATAAATCTTGTGCCTACAGGAGCGTAGCTCAGGTGGCTAGAGCGCTTCCTTGACACGGAAGAGGTCAGCAGTTCAAGTCTGCTCGTTCCTACCAATGGAATTTCTGGGGGCGTGTTGATCCCTCTTAATGACGGTATGCGTTAGCTCCGTCCATAAACGGGTCGCCGCACGGCGGCCGGAAAACCGGTTTCGGCGCAGTGGGGAGGGTCACCTCCCCCTTTTTTTTCTGGACCTTGCCGGAGGAGAAGGAGAACCTATGGAAGTTCGAGTGGAAGGGAAGGTGGTAGAAGCCGGGAGTGCCATCGCCGCCACCCTGCAACAGGCCCTGAGTGGGAAAAAATTCAAGACGGTCGTAGCCGCCCGTGCCGACAACAGTGGTCTGCTTGATCTTTCCGCTCCCGTCCCTGCCGGTTGTGCTGAGCTCAAACCCGTGTACGCCGATACGCCGGAAGGGCTTGCCATTCTGCGTCATTCGACGGCTCATGTGATGGCTTGTGCGGTGAAACGCCTTTTCCCTGCGGCAAGGGTTACCATAGGCCCATCCATAGACAACGGCTTCTACTATGATTTTGATGTGGAGAAGCCTTTTTCCAGCGACGATTTTGAGGCCATAGAATCCGAAATGGCAAAGATAGCCGCAGAGCGTGTGCCATTTCAGCGGCGTGACGTGTCCAAGGCCGAAGCGGTCAAATTGTTTGAAGGAATGGGGGAGCCTTATAAGGTTGAGTTGATTGAGGGCATTGAGGCAGACACCGTGTCGCTGTATACCTGCGGCGATTTTACCGACCTTTGTCGCGGTCCGCATGTGCCGCACACAGGCTTTGCCGCCAACGCCAAATTGATGAGCGTGGCCGGTGCCTATTGGCATGGGGACGAGAATAATCCCATGCTTTCGCGTATCTACGGCACGGCCTTCGCCGACAAAAAAACTCTGGAGGCCTATCTCAAACAGCTTGAAGAAGCCAAACGCCGTGATCATCGCAAGCTGGGGCGTGACCTGGCGCTCTTCACCTTCAAGGAAGATGTGGCACCGGGTATGGTTTTCTGGTTGCCCCGCGGCATGATGGTGCGCACCATCCTTGAGGATTTTTGGCGACGAGAGCATTTGAAGCGTGGTTATGAAATGGTGCAGGGGCCCCAATTGCTGCGCGTTGAGACATGGCAGAAGTCTGGACACTACGATCATTACCGTGAAAACATGTATTTCACCCAGATTGAGGAAGACGCCTACGGCATCAAGCCCATGAACTGTATAGCGCACATGCTTATTTATGGTAACGAGCTGCGCAGTTACCGTGATTTGCCCCAGCGCTATTTTGAGCTTGGGGTGGTTCACCGGCATGAGAAAAGCGGCGTGTTGCATGGGTTGTTGCGCGTGCGCCAGTTCACACAGGACGACGCACACATCCTCTGCATGCCGGAGCAGCTGGAGGGTGAGATACTGGGCGTTATCCGCATCATTCAGGATCTGATGAACCTCTTTGGCTTTCAGTATAAAGTCGCCATCTCGACAAGGCCTGAAAGCAGTATCGGAACGGATGAGGCCTGGGAACTGGCCACCAACGCGCTGATCAAGGCTGTGAGTGACGCCGGCATACCTTATGAAATCAACGAGGGGGACGGGGCCTTTTATGGACCCAAGATCGACGTGCGACTTCTGGATTGCATCGGGCGGGAATGGCAGTGTTCTACCATTCAGGTGGATTTCACCCTGCCGGAGCGTTTTGACCTGACCTATGTGGGACAGGATGGGGAACGACATCGTCCAGTCATGTTGCATCGTGCCATCATGGGATCGCTTGAGCGTTTTATCGGCATACTTATAGAAAATTATGCCGGCGCGCTGCCCATATGGCTTGCCCCTGAGCAGGCCCGGGTGCTCACCGTCACTGACAGCGGTGATACTGCCGTCATTGCCTTGCGGGACGAGCTTAGGACTTTGGGCATTCGTGCGGAGGCTGACATTCGCAACGAAAAACTGGGATTCAAGGTGCGTG
>JAGAEE010000105.1 GCA_017613295.1 Desulfovibrio sp.
CATCAACCCCTGTTCGCGAGGTCGTGAGTTCCGTGCCGCGCTCACCGTAGCCCTATCGACACTCATTGTATTGTTGAGCGCAAGTGCTGATGTGTGTGGCAAAAGCACGACATCTCCAACCCGCAGACGAGTCACGTCAGGATTGATGGCACGCAGCTGTGCCACGGGAACACGGCAACGATGACTAATTTTATCCCACGATTCCGCATTTGAAGCGATGGTGCAGGGAGTCCATCCGGCGTAAACCGTACTCGTCGGTGAATTCAAAAAATCCTTGGCTTCACGCGCCCGTCCCTCGGGAACATAGACATACGTTTCTCGAGCGTTATGTGTAATGCGACGCTTATGATGCCTATTCAATTCACTAAAATGTTCCCAATCCATACGACATGCGTGGGCCAATCCCTGCAAATCCGTCCCGGGCTTGGCGGTAAACCGAACCACACTTTGTGTCTCGTCGGGGCTTATGGCATCAAATCCCAGTTGGGGCAAATTTCGCATTATTTTGGAGACAGCCAGAAAACGCGGCACATACTGTTTGGTTTCCTCTCGCAGTCGAATCTTCTCGTCCAACTGGTTGTTTCGCGCCTTTACCTCATAATAATTACTTGACCCTGTTTCCTGCATCGCTTTGCCGATTTTGCCCTCTCCGGCATTATATGCCGCAATGGCCGTCGGCCAATCCCCGAAGGTAGCGTAAAGCTTTTGCAAATAAGTGGCTGCGGCCTCAGTGGCTTCATAAGGATCAAGTCGTTCATCTGTCCACCAGTCCTGGCTCAAATCAAACCTTTCCCCGGTAAAGGGCATGAATTGCCAGGCTCCTGCCGCGCCTACAGGAGATTTGGCATCTGGACGGTAGCCACTTTCCACTATGGCAAGGTAGGCCAGTTCTTCGGGCATGCCGCGATCATGAAAAACCTTGCGCGAATAGGCCAGATAACGTTCCGCTCTTTTGGAAAAGGTACGCATGCTGTTGCGACCCTGACGTAAAAAATACGCATATTGGCTTGTGACGTCAGCCATGGTTTCATTGGGGATATGACGATCCAGCTGACCGGTGGACTGCAAGGCTGCCAGCTCATTGCCACTCAATACCACAGAACCGTTCGTTTTCGGTACCACAAAAGTCGGTGAAACGCTTGCGCGTCCCCCTGTCTGCTGTGACGCACACCCACCTAAAAGCAGCAAGCAGCAAGCCGTCACCATCAGGCAACAATTCATCCCCCACGACCGTATTTGCCATGCCAGTGACATCATTCTTTACTCCTTGCCATGACTTGCCTTTCTTCACAAAGATACGTACACAACGGCAGGCATTGTGATCGCCGTACATCTTTTGCGGTTTTTTCCCTTTTTCTGATCCATAACCTGTCCGCAGGCTCTGTGCCCCCTGAGGCAGTTACGCATCCAGCGGAGACCGTCATGCACACCACCGCTCACAGCGAAGTGACTCTGCTTCCTGGCCTGAAACCCGTGCTGGAATTGCTCACAACCTCTCCCGGCCGCATAGACAGTATTTTTTGCAAAAAAGGTCTTCACAACGCTGAAATCCAAAAGATCCTGACCTTGTGCCGCCAGCTCGACATTCACTACACTCTGGTGGAACAGGCAGCTCTTGACCGGCTTTGCCGCACAAAAAATCGCTCCCGACAAGGAGGGGATGCTGTTGGTCACCAAGGCGTGGTAGCTCGCCTGGCAGGCATGGAATATTGCCGTTTCGCCGATCTTCTTAACCTTGTTCCCAAAGCCCCTTTGCCCATTGTCATTGCCCTGGATCAGGTGCAGGATCCCGGAAATGTGGGAACGCTCTGCCGCACTTTGTATGCCCTTGGCGGTGCGGGCATGGTGTTGCCCCTGCACAATACGGCCTATCTTGGCCCGGCCGCACACCGAGCCTCGGCAGGAGCGCTGGAGCAATTGCCCATTGCCCGCGTCACGAACCTGGCGCACGCCCTGGACAGTGCTGAAGAAGCGGGTTTTGCCATTTACGGAACCGGAACGGGACCGAATAGTCAGGATGTTCTTTCTCATCCAATGCATTTGCCGTGCATCCTGGTGCTGGGCAATGAAAACAAGGGATTGCGTCCGGGGGTGGTCAAACGTTGCGCACACATGCTGCGTATTCCCCTGATTCGACACTTCGACTCGCTCAACGTTGCCCAGGCAGGAGCCATCCTGCTTGGCTTGGCACTGGCGAAACATGTTGCCCCTGATGCCTAGAGTCGCCTGCCTGTCACCCACGTTTTCTCTCCTTGCCGACGGCAATCCTTACCTTTTTGCAGGCGATAATTCCGTCTTGCCCCTGTTCCTCTAGTACCCCAACATATCCACTGTTACGAAACCATCTATAGCTGATACTCAACAGAATTCTTCACCTATTTGCCTATATAATAACTCTAGATAATATCATGAATATCTCATGAATTTCTCATATTGTCTCAATGTTCCCTTTATTATACCATTCTATCGTCACCACAATGAATAACTATAGACACAAATGCATAATAAATGCCAACCATAATATATTTTTAAACTAATGCACAGCCAATTTAAAAGAGAGGAAATGGGGACAAGCTGACTCGAAGCCGATCGAGCCCCAAACCAGACGTGAAAGACGGCCACGGGATAAGCTATGAGGTGGGGGGGAAACGTGTAACTTGGCTAAAAGACTAGAGAAAATGCTGTTGGTGGGCTGTTTCTTCAGACTGACCAAGCATTATTGAAACAGATAGAGAAGAAAGGAATCCAGGCAGCCTTCGGGAGCAAAAAGCCGAGGGGCAATCACTACCCAGCATAAGACGTCAAAAACAGAATTTTGACGGCGACGAGCAAAACAAAAAACTCGTTCCAACTTCATCGACGCAACATTCACCGAGCTTATTGTTGAACTGACGTAATTCCACTTGCAACGTCGAAGCCATAACTTCGTTTTTTATAGCCCGATTAATGTATCTGTAAACAGAAGTTCAGGAGGATCATAGCTGATTCCTAACGGATAAGCATGGCATCCCCGTAGGAAAAAAAGCGGTAACCCTGCTGCACAGCTTCGGCATAGGCGGTCAGTACCCGTTGACGCCCGGCAAAAGCCGCCACAAGCATAAGCAACGTGGATTCTGGAAGATGAAAGTTGGTCAGCAGCCCATCCACAACACGAAAACGCGCACCTGGATAGAAAAAGATGTCTGTCCAACCAGTGAAAGCCTGTAGCCTCCCGCACTGTTCGGCCACTCCCTCCAGAGCGCGGAGGCTCGTAGTGCCCACGGCCACCACGGGACGTCCATGGAGTCTGGCATCATCTATGGCTGCCACCGTTGTCTCGGGGATTTCCACATATTCCTTATGCATGCGATGATCGCGTATATCCTGACAGCGCACGGGACTGAAGGTACCATATCCCACGTAGAGGGTCACCTCTGCCCAGCCAAAGCCTGCTGCAGCGAGAGCGGCACGCATTGTTTCCGTAAAGTGCAGCCCTGCCGTAGGCGCGGCCACAGAACCGGTCTTGTCGGGGCGAGCGTACACGGTCTGGTAACGGCAGGCGTCTTCACTTTCGTCACTGCGCTTGATGTAAGGCGGAAGGGGGATGTGCCCTGTGGCCGCAAAAGCCTGCTGGAGATCACCCTTCCAGGAAAGAAGAACGCGACGATGACCAAAGTGCCCCATTTCCAACACGGTCACCTGGATACCCGCACCAAAATCCAGACATTCCCCTTCATGAAGATTACCACCGCATCGGACAAGTCCTTCGGCCTCGGCCTGATGTTCACCGCTTTTCAGAATACGGGCATGGCGAACAAGCAAAGGTAAAGGTGTCAGCAGTAGAAATTCCACCTTGCCACCTGTTTCTCGCCTTCCCAACAAACGGGCCTGCACCACGCGCGAA
>JAGAEE010000106.1 GCA_017613295.1 Desulfovibrio sp.
GACGGCAAAGGGGGTGTGGCCTACCTGAAGCCAGCCACGGCACGTCCTTTCTTGAGGGTGATGCGGCCCAAGGGCAGATGGCGCCACCACAAGCCGGCATCACGCCCCGCCAGTTCCGTATACCGGCTCTGTCCGCTGAGCAGGGCGAGGATGTCATTCACATCCTCCAGCACAAGACGGACGGCGGACTCGTGCTGTGGCAGCAATTCACGCAGGCGTGGGGCAACGTCCAGTACGCCACCGGCAAACCCGCCCAACAAGGCCCCCTGCCAGACAAAGGACGACGGCAAGAGTCCTTGCGCACGTTGTGGCACAAAACGCACATGCTGTCCAAAAAGAAAGGCCTCGCCAGGCGGCAGCAGGGCCGGATCACAGGCAGCACCGCCCAATGCGCGCAACGGCAACGGCGTGCCCCGCGTATGGGAGCGATCCCGGTCCGTTTGCTCGTGCGCCTCCACGGGCTTCTGCAAGACTTCCTCCCCTGGTTTCACGCACAAAGGCATTTCCGGCTTGCGCAGCAGGGCTACGTAAAAACCCTGTGACTTTGAGCGCTCCCCGTCCACACGCAGTGTGCCTTCACCACCGGGCCGCTGCTGCCAGAAAAAACCCGGGAAAGGTGGCAGCGGCACCCGCTCCAGCCCCAGCTCTTCCTCGGCAAAGCGAACCTGATCCTCGTTTTCGTCCACATTGGTCGTACAGGTGGAGTACACCAGGCGGCCTCCCGGCCTCAACAGCTCGCTGGCATGGCGCAACAGAAGCTGCTGCAAACCGACAAGGCTGTTCACCTTGCTCCCCTTCCAGAGGCTGAGCACGCGGGGGTGTTTCTCCGCCGTCCCCCAACCGGAACAGGGCGGATCCAACAGTATGGCATCCCACGAGGAGGGCAAGAGGGGAAGCGTGGTTCCTCCGTACGAGCAGGTGGCCGCCTGTAGCAAGTTCATGCGTTCCAGGTTTGCACGCAACGTCGCGAGCCGTGGCGGGGAAGGTTCGTTCGCCAGCACAAAGCCCGTCTTGCCAACCAGTTGCGCGAGAAAACCCGTCTTGCTTCCGGGGCTGGCACACATGTCCAGCACGGCGCCCCCTTCCGGTGGGGAGAGGGCCAGAGGAGGCAGCATGGAAGAGCGGTCTTGAATGTATATATAGCCGAAATAGGCCGCCAGTGAGCCCCCAAGAGGCTGGGGTTCGCACACAAGACGGCGGCACAATGGTGAAAAGGGTTCCGGTTCAAAGTCGTATCCTTGGGCACGAAGCAGATCCTCCACCAGAGGAATTTGCCCGGCAGGACACACCAGCCGAAACGAGCGGGCGCACTTTCTGGTCATGGACCGCATGGTAGGAGCAGAGGCCGACTTCCGCAAGGGTTTTCCTCGCGTTGAACGTCTTGCGTGCGACGAAAAGTGTGCGTATACTGAAAAATGCACTGGCAAGGGAGAGCCTTGAGCGCTTCCCTCTTCCCGCCCAGCGGGATCAGCCGGCTTACCGGCTTGCCGGCAGCCCTCCCAAGGAGAAAACGATGAAAATCGTCGTGCGAACGCTGTTTGTGGTCTGCGGTATTTGCGCTTTAGCCATCGCTGGTGCGGGCCATGCGTTGGCCAAAGGCGCCGTGGTCCTGCCCTTCACGGTCAACGCCCCCCAAAATTATGACTATCTTTCCAAAGCGGTGCCTGCCACCATCCAGGGCAAGCTCAACCGTCCCGGTGTGCTTGACGTGCGTTCCGGACAAACCAAAGCCGCCACGGCCAAGGATGCCGGCAAGGCCCTACGCTCCTCTGGCGCGGACACCGCCATTTGGGGTTCTGTGAGCGTCATGGGCAATGAAGCCACGGTGGAGATCAACAGCGTGGACAAGTCCGGCAAAACCTGGACCCGTACCGCCCAAAGCCCCGTCAGCGAACTGACCGGCACCGTGCAAAAGCTCAGTGCCCAGATGGGGCAGGAAGTTTTCGGCCTGTCTCAATCCATGCGCACGCCGGGTTCAACGGCGGCCAGCGCGTCGCGTGCCGGCGTTCCCGGTGGGGACATTATCACTAATGAGACGGGGCAGCAGCAAGTCTATCTGAACCCGCAATTCCGCTACCAGGGGGCCGGGGCCAATGATGGTTCGCGCCTGCGCACCCAGCGCCTGAAGTACGCCATGACCGACATGGCCGTGGGCGATTTTAACGGCGACGGCAAGAACGAAGTCGCCATCTTAGACGACCACAACCTGCGCATCTATTCCTGGCCGGTCAATGGGCAGCTCAAACTGCTTGACGAAACCGTTATCTCCCGATCAAACAACAATTTTTCCATGCGTCCCATTGATCTCGACAGAGACCGCGCCATGGAACTGGTGGTGGCCACCTACGAGGAGGACAGCAATCGCCCCTACGCTTACATTTACAGTTTCAAGGGCAACCGCCTCAAGCTGTTTGCCGAACGCATTCCCTATTTTGTGAGCGTGATGCGTGTGCCGCCCACTTACTCTCCCGTTCTTGTGGGGCAAGGGTGGGATTCCGTCAAGCTTTTCGCTCCCGGCGTGCGCACCATGACCAAGGCCGGCGGCAAATATGCTCTGGGTACGCGTCTTGACCTGCCCTCCGGGGCCACCGTTTTCAACTGCGCATGGATACCCCCCAGCCGAAGCAACAAGAGTGAACTTCTTGTCATGCTCACCGACGATGAACGCCTCAAACTTTTCCAGGGGCACGGCAACACCCTCATCCACACCACCATGGAACGATTCTCGGGTTCTTCTTCGGGCATGGATCACTACAAGGGCATGCCCGGACTCGGTGTGGACAAAAACTACCAGCTTCCCAGCAAATACTACGCCCCCATGCGTCTCATAGCTGCCGACATTGGCAACACCGGTGAGTACACCTTGCTGGTCAACAAGCCCATTTCCACGGCGGCACAGATTTTCGACCGCTATCGCTACTTCCCGCAGGGCGAAGTTCATGCCCTTTACTGGGACGGTGTGGGGCTGGGCCTCAAGTGGAAAACACGCCGCATCCGTGGTTCTGTCGCGCAGATTGATCTGGCTGACGTGAACAACGACGGTGTGCTTGACCTTGTGGTGGGTCTGAACACGTCGCCCGATCTGGGGGTGGGCAGCCGTCAGTGCATGATCACGGCTTATCCGCTGGACGTTTCAGCCACCAATCCCGATGTGCCGGCAGACCTGAGCGACTTTGAGGTCAATCCCAACTGAGGAAACAGCATGCGCGTACTCGTCATCGGTTCTGGCGGGCGTGAACACGCCCTGGTCTGGAAGCTTCTGCAAGGATCTCAGGTTGATACCGTCTTTGTGGCCCCCGGCAACGGCGGAACGGCCGGCGAAAAAGGGGCGGTCAACGTGCCTGTGGCTGTGGACGATCTGGACGGCCTTGTAGATCTGGCCCGTCGGGAACACGTGGATTTGGTAGTGCCCGGCCCGGAATTGCCCCTGACACTGGGCATCACCGACCGCATGGCAGAGGCTGGCATCGCCTGCTTCGGTCCTGATACCCACTGCGCGAGGCTGGAGGGCAGCAAGGCCTTTGCCAAGAAGCTCATGGAACGTGCCAAGGTGCCGACGGCCCGGTGCGCCGTATTCCACGACGCGAAAGCCGCCGCCGCCCACATACGCACTGCTGGGGCGCCCGTCGTCATCAAGGCCGACGGCCTTGCTGCCGGCAAGGGCGTTGTCATTGCGCAGACTGAGGAAGATGCCCTGCACGCCATAGAGGATATCATGACATCACGCAGTTTCGGTGCTGCCGGTGACACTGTGGTGGTGGAAGAACTTCTTGAAGGCGAGGAAGTTTCCCTGCTTTGCCTGTGCGACGGCACCCACGCCCTGCCCCTGCCATCGGCTCAGGACCACAAACGCGTTTTTGACAATGACCGTGGCCCCAATACCGGCGGGATGGGCGCTTACAGCCCAGCCCCGGTTCTGCCGGATGCCGACCTGGAACGGCTGGCCGATATCACTGTTCGCCCCATTCTCAGGGTCTTGGCCGAGGACGGCCATCCCTTTGTGGGCGTTCTCTACGCCGGATTGATGATGACCCCGGACGGTCCCAGGGTGCTGGAATACAACGTGCGCTTTGGCGATCCGGAATGCCAGCCTCTGCTCATGCGTTTAGAGGGCGATCTGCCAGCCCTGATGCTGGACGCCGTGCATGGCCGTCTGCCTGCCGGCACGCTGCCCCACTCAAGCAGGACGGCCGTTGGTGTGGTCATGGCGGCCGAAGGCTACCCCGGCTCGTACGCCAAGGGGATGACCATCAAGGGTATTGACACGGCCAATGCCCTGCCCGATGTCAAGGTATTCCACAGTGGTACGAAGCTCAAGGACGGTGCTCTCCTCTCCAGTGGCGGACGTGTGTTGTGCGTCACGGCTCTGGGTCGGGACCTGGCTGAAGCCCAGGCGAGGGCATACGACGCCGTCAAGACGATATCCATGCCACAATCCTTTTATCGCCATGATATAGGCGCCAAGGGGATACGCCGTCTTTCCGGCCGTTGAACAGGAGGTCGCATGCCACAGGTAGTCATTCTGATGGGGTCGAAATCCGACGAGGAAAAAATCAGCCCTTGCGTGGACGTGCTACGCCACCTGAAGGTGAGTTATGTCATGACGGTTTGTTCCGCTCACCGTACGCCGGAACGGACGGTGGAGCTGGTCCGCCAGTACGAGGCAGACGGTGCCAGGGTATTTGTGTGCGCCGCCGGCATGGCGGCCCACCTGGCCGGGGCCGTGGCCGCCCGTACCTTGCGCCCCGTCATTGGCATTCCCGTGTCGGGCACGGCACTGTGCGGCATGGACGCCCTCTTCTCCACAGTACAGATGCCCCCGGGCTACCCCGTGGCCACCGTGGCACTCGACAAAGCCGGTGCACGAAACGCCGCATGGCTGGCCGCACAGATTCTGGCACTCTCAGATCCTGAGCTTGAGGCACGCCTCATGGAGGAACGCGCTGCCATGTCTCTGGACGTGACCCGGAGCGGTGAAGAAATACGACAAAAATACGCCTGACCCCCTAGGCATTGCCAACATAAGGGGGACGACTTGAGCTGGGCTTTGAGCTGAAGCGCACTATCTGCACAGAATATTGACGACGGCCACTGCAGCGGGGGCAACCGTCCGTCATCAATTGACAGGAGGCGTCCAGCTCCAAGGGATCAATGCCAGCGAGATCGAGAAGACGTGTTGCCTTCCCCGCCTCCCACATGACGGGCGCGCCGCAACGGGCACATTCCACATAGAGCAGTTCCGGATCATATCCCGAAGGAACGAGCGTATCGCGCAGTGGTTCTGAAAAGGTTCTTATGGAGTGTCGCATGACAATCCCCCGGTTTACCGGCTCAGACTCAGCTGTTGCCGCGTTGCGGCAGGGAACTTCAACCTTTTTTACATAATCACTTACGGCCTTCTGGCAAGGCCCGCGATCCCAAGTTTGGCGGCGGGCACGCAGTACGACGCGCCTTCTTGCACACCTTTTTCTTCCCCTCTTGCCTTGTTGTCTGCCAGTGTTTACACTGCGCCCATGTCTGATAAAATTCCTCATATCCGTCTGCTACCGCCTGAATTACGCAATCAGATTGCCGCCGGCGAAGTGGTGGACCGCCCTGCCAGCGTTCTCAAGGAGCTGGTGGAAAACAGTCTTGACGCCGGTGCCACACATGTTGAAGTCAGCCTCGAAAACGGCGGCCAAAGCCGTATCACCGTTCAAGACGACGGGTGCGGCATTGCCGCTGACGAGCTAGAGCTGGCCGTTACCAGGCACGCCACAAGCAAAATATCCAGCCTTGACGACCTAGAGCGCATTGCCTCCTTTGGCTTTCGCGGTGAGGCCTTACCAAGCATTGCCTCAGTTTCCCGCTTTACCATTACCTCAGCCGTCTCCACCCCTGACGGACAGCCTTCGGCTCACCGTGTGGAAGTTGAACACGGCCTTCTCAAGTCATCAGGCCCGGCCGCCCTACACAAGGGCACACTTGTGGAAGTGCGTGACCTGTTTTCCAACATACCAGCACGTCTCAAATTTTTAAAGTCCCCTTCTACGGAATTCAAGCGTGCGCAGGAATGGCTGGCGCGCCTGGCCCTGGCACGTACCGATGTGGGGTTGCTACTTAATGCCGGCGAACGTGAAGTGTTGCGCTTTCTGCCGGGACAGGATCTCATCGCCCGTCTTGCCCTGTTGTGGCCCAAGCTTATCGTGGAGGCCCTGCGCCCCTTCGACACCGTGCGCCACGACATCCGGGTTCACGGTCTGGCCTCCCTGCCCAATGTCAACCAACCACGCGGCAACCGCATCCTGTTCTATGTCAATGGCCGGGCCGTCAATGATAAACGTCTGATGGCCGCCGTACGCGAGGCCTACAAGGGACGCCTTACCAGCCGTGACTATCCCCAGGTCGTGCTATTTGTGGAAATGGATCCCGCAGAAGTCGACGTCAACGTGCACCCCGCCAAATCGGAAGTACGCTTTAGGGACGAATCGTCTGTCTTTTCAGCCGTGGTATACGCCGTTCAAAGCGCGCTTGTCACCCCCTGGGACCTTGCCGAGGAGCAAAGGCAGCACACCCCCTCCGCTGCCACGGACTGCGGCAACCCTCAGGAGCTCCATTCCCAGGGATTCTGGGGACGGCTGGACAATCCGAGGATCATGGATTTTCCCGAACAGCCAAAATCCGGGGGAACGTGGGAAGTTCGTGAGGTTATGCCACCATTGCCAGACAGCCATGAACCTCCAGCCTCACCGGTGGATACCTGGCCGGAACAGCAGGACGAGACGGTGTTTTCGCAACTGGCGGAACAAACCAGCACTTACGACGACACGCCCCTTTCTTCTGCGGAAACGCATATTTCCCAACCAAACGCCGTTCCTTCACCTCCCCTGACAGAACGCCACCTGGTGCAAGTGGGCCCCTTCCTTTACCTGGGGCAAGTGGCCCGGACCTATCTGGTGCTGCGTGACGACACAGACGCCCTGGTCCTGCTGGATCAACATGCCGTACACGAACGCGTGCTCTATGCCCGCCTGGCTCGTGGCGGTGATGGCGGAACGGGGCAGGTGCTGACGCTGCCGCTGCGACTTTCGCTGCACCCGTCGGAAGTGGAACGCTTCTTTTCCCTGCGCGCCTCTCTGGAATCTCTGGGTTTGGCCTTTGAACCTGCGGGCACAGAACTGGACGTAACAGCCATACCGCCCCTTTTCTCCCGTGCCGAGACTCTGGAATTCCTGCGTGAGGTCCTGGCCGGCCGCAAGTCAGACCTGAAGGACATGTTCGCCTCCATGGCGTGCAAGGCCGCCATCAAGGCCGGACAGACGCTGACGGACGACGAGGCCGCAGGCCTGCTGGCGCAGTGGCTTGACACCCCAAACCGCGAATACTGCCCCCATGGCCGCCCCTGCGTTTTGCGGTGGGCTGCCCCCGATCTGGAAAAATTCTTCAAACGCCGGCAGTCGTGAATCTTCGGGCAAATCCGTGAGAGGAAGCCTCTGCCTATTGCGTGTCAGATAAATGATGCCTGTGCAGGCAGACGATTTGCCCCACTTACAGGACAATCACCCCATGAGGTGAAAAGATTTTTCACGGTGAACGCTCAAAATCACCCCGTGGGGTGATGACGGGACCACCACGCAGGTGTATGCAGCGCCACGACTGTCCGCACACGGCTTCCGTCATGCGGGATTGGCGGATAGTCCGCAGACCGGAGAAGTGACATGCAAAAGCACATTATCAGTATGGTTATGGCGGCGCTTTGCGCCTTCACGCCCCTTGGTATTTCTGCCCAGGAAAAGGGGAAACCCGCCACAGAGACGACCCGCAAAGCCCAGGCAAACAGTACGGAAGGACTGGATTTTTCGGACATGCGTGACTGGGAAGACGCCCGACGCGGCTTTATCGCCCCCCTCCCTGACAAGGGACGCATCACCAGCGCGACTGGCCGGGAAAGCTGGAATCTTGAACACTACGCCTTTCTCAGCGGGGAAAAGGCCGCTTGCGCACCGGATACGGTCAATCCAAGCCTGTGGCGGCAGTCCCGCCTGGTCATGCTGAACGGCCTGTTCAAAGTGACGGAACGCGTCTACCAGGTGCGCAACGCCGACATTTCTAACATGACCATCATCGAGGGAGACACAGGATTGATTATTGCCGATCCTCTGGTCTCGGCCGAAAACGCCGCCGCCGCACTTGCGCTGTATTTCGCTCACCGACCGCACAAGCCAGTGAAATACGTCATTTATTCGCACAGCCATGTGGACCATTACGGCGGCGTGGAGGGAGTGACATCAACGGCGGACGTGCACGACGGCAAGGTTCGCATCCTCGCTCCGCAGGGCTTCATGGAAGCCGCCGTGGCGGAAAACGTCATGGCGGGCACGGCCATGTCGCGCCGGGCCATGTTCATGTACGGCATAACCCTGCCGCCCTCCCCCACAGGCCATGTGGGAGCCGGGCTGGGCCTGAAGAATTCGTACGGCTCTAAGGGACTCATCCCGCCCACGGACATCATCGCCAAGGATGGAGAGCGCCGTGTTCTCGACGGACTGACCTTTGTCTTTCTTCTGGCGCCAGGCACCGAGGCCCCGGCGGAAATGCATTGGTACATTCCGGAACTCAAGGCTCTCACTGCCGCCGAGAATTGTGTACACACCATGCACAACCTCTACACCCTGCGAGGGGCAAAAACCCGAGATCCCCTCAACTGGGCGCAGGCTTTGGACGCCACAGCGCAAAGATTCGGCAATGAAGCCGAAGTCATGTACGGCATGCACCACTGGCCAGTGTGGGGAGGCGAACGGGTGCGCGAATTGCTCAACCGGACGAGCGACCTATACCGCTATATCCATGACCAGACCCTGCACTTCGCCAACAAGGGGCTGACCATGAACGAGATCGCCGAGGAGCTGAGCCTGCCACCGGAGCTGTCCGCTTCCTTCGCCCTGCGCGGTTACTACGGCAACCTGAACCACGACATCAAGGCCGTCTACAATCTCTATCTCGGCTGGTTCGACGGCAACCCCGCCCATCTGCACCCACTGCCGCCAGTGGCTGCGTCGAAAAAATACGTGGAGTACATGGGAGGCGCAAAAGTCGTTCTAGAACGGGCTCAGAAGGATTTCGCCAGGGGTGAATACCGTTGGGTGGCGCAGGTGCTGGATCATGTGGTCTTTGCCGACCCTGCCAATCGTGAGGCGAGGGAACTGGAGGCTGACGCGCTGGAGCAGCTCGGCTACCAGGCGGAGAGCGGCCCTTGGCGCAATTTCTACCTCACTGGCGCACAAGAACTTCGCAAGGGCAGCTTTAAACTCAATGCGGTACGGGAAGCTGACAGCCAGGCGAAGGCCCTGCCGCCCGACCTTTACTTCGCCAACCTGGGCATACGTCTGGACGGCCAGCGTGCGCATGGACTGCACTTCGCCATGCGCGTCGTGCTGACGGATCTTCAGCAGGAGTGGTGCCTGGAGCTGCGAAACAGCGTTCTTCGTGCGACGAGGGGAGGCAGTCCGACGACTTCATTAACGCTGACCGCCTCCATGCCCGACGTCATGGCCCTGTTTGACGGACGTCTCAGCCCGGAGGAGGCCACAAAACGCGGGCTCATGCAGGGCGACGCCGCGCCGCTGACCAAATTCCTGAGCATGCTGGACACCTTCCGCCCAGACTTCGCCATTATGGAGCCGTAGGCAATGTTTCAATCCATAGACGACTCCATCCCCCGTTTCAAGCCACAAAGAAACTTTAAAAAACTGTAAGGAGACATGCTATGAAAAAACACCTTGTGACGCTTTGCCTCATCGGCCTTCTTGCCATGGCGACTCCTGCTCTGGCCGCCATCCAGACCTTCGGTCCGGATTTTTCCCGCTTCACGGTTGACGTACCCGACGGCTGGACTGCCAAACCCAACGACGGCGGATGCCAGATCTCTTCCCCAGATGAGGGAACATCCGTGAGCATTCAGGTTCACAAAAACGGTGGCAAGAGCGCTTCTGAACTTGCCGCGCTTATCAGCAAACAGATGGGAGGCAAGATCCTCAAGACCGAGGACGAGGGCCCCAACCAAACAAACGTATATGCCGAGATTGACGGCGTCAGGGTAGCCCTCACGATTATTGTCGATGGGGACAAGTTTGTCGCCTTCACCATGGCCGGTTCTGACGAGGAGGCCATGAAAAAGATTGCCGCATCGCTTGCTGACGCGCAGTAGCGCAAGCAGGACAACTAGAACCTGAAATCTCTTTTCCCTTGAGCGATGGCGGCCAGATTCCTGCGGGCGATTTCACGCACATGGGCGCTGGGGACCTTTTCCAGCTCTTTGGCGATGAGCGCCTCACCCATGACCTTGGTTTCTGGGCTGGCATAGTCCTCAAGATATTCCTTGAGGGTCATGAGAGCGTTGGGATGACAGCAGTTCAGAATCTGGCCGCTTTTGCACAGGCTCATGAAGCGGTCCCCCGTGCGGCCCTCACGGTAGCAGGCCGTGCAGAAACTGGGGATGAAGTCCATGCCCATAAGCCAGGCTATGACTTCATCCAGGGTACGCCGGTCGCTGACATCAAACTGCGCGCTGTCCTCATCCTCCGGCTCGGGTTCGGCGTAGCCGCCCACGCTGGTGCGCGAGGCTCCGCTGATTTGCGACACGCCGAGACGTATGACCTTTTCACGCACGGCCTTGCTTTCACGCGTGGAAATGATCATGCCTGTGTA
>JAGAEE010000107.1 GCA_017613295.1 Desulfovibrio sp.
CGGCATGCGGCACCATGGTAATCTGTATGGGGCGTATGATTTCCTGTACGGAAAGGATGTCCACGCCGAATTCTTCCTCACTGATGCGAAAGGTGACCAGCTGGATGAGGTCGACTTCGTGCTCCTGTTCGTCGATAGTATGAATTTCCTGTTGTGGCGTGCGCGCCGCATCCGTGGTTTCCGTCATGGGAACCTCCCTTGATAATCAGGCATCGACAGGTCATGCCATGGCCCTGTCGGAGACCGAAGCGAAGCGGTATGGCTTCCCGTGGGGGGAAGCTGTTCCTCAACGCCCTGCGAGTCAGTTTCCCTCTTATCGGCAGTTGCGTCAAATACTTCATGTCAAGGGCAAAGTGAGGAACAGAGTGGCTGCGGAAGATCATAGGGTAAAAATAGCCGATTATGTCACCTAGACAGAAGAGCATCTTCATGGCGCTTCCACATGTGCTGAGCTGTTTGTGACGGCATTGCTTGAATTCGTGTACATCATGCCATAGTCTGCCCTAAAAATCATCCTTTACCGTTTGGGAGGCGCCCTGCGACATGCAACGTCTTTTGCCACATCTGGCCCTGGTGACGGCCATGGCCTTCTGGGGATCAACATTTGTCGCCCTGCGGGTGGCCCTGACGGCGTTTTCCCCACAACAAACCATGGCCGGCCGAATGCTCGTGGCCTGTGTGGCTTTTTTCCCCCTGTGGCCCCGTATCTGCCGGGCGGTTCGCGCCAACGGACACTGGCTCGCTCTGGTCCTGCTGGGCCTGTGTGAGCCTTGTTTCTATTTTCTTTTTGAAACGCACGCCCTGCAGCTGACCACGGCCTCCCAGGCCGGCATGATAACCTCGCTGTTGCCCTTGCTTGTGGCTGTGGTGGCTTTTGCCTTTCTGCGAGAGCGGCCGGGATGGCGCATGTGGGTCGGTTTTGCTGTGGCCGTGACGGGCGTTGTCTGGCTCTCGCTGGCCGCTGAATCCGGAGAAAAGGCCGCTCATCCCCTGATGGGCAATTTCCTGGAAGGTTTGGCCATGTGCTGTGCTGCCGTGTACACCGTGCTGGCCCGTCATCTTTCCGTTGTGTATGGCGCCATGACCATCACTGCCGCGCAGTCGGCGGTGGGCATGCTTTTTTTCTGTTTTTTATGCCTGGTACTGCCACAGCCGGAGGCGGTGCTCTCCCTGGGCAGGGATTTCCCCGTCTGGATGCCCTGGGCTTGCGTGCTCTATCTTGGAGGCATTGTGACCTTTGCCGGCTACGGATTGTATAACTATGGCGTCAAACGCCTTTCCGCCGGACAGGCGGCCGCCTATGTGAACCTCATACCCGTCTTTGCCCTGCTGTGCGGTGTGATTCTGCTGGAAGAGCGCCTGGTGCCGGCTCAGTACGGCGGAACACTGATGATTCTGGCTGGAGTGCTGTTGAGCCAGTGGCGCGGATATGGGCAGAAACAGGCATAATCCAAACACGCCATAACCCATGTGGTGCCACAAGTCCGGCGTAAACGCCGCTGGGATCTTCCTCATGGCGTACGGTCTCATCAGATGATGTTCCACGCCAGAACGGAGCTACTTCCCCAATTTCTGTTCGCGTCCGCCCAAGGCATCCAGCAATGTCTGGTCATGCGTGGCGTAGACAACGGAAACTCCAGCCGTCATGCATTCACGAACAGCGGCAACTATATTTCTGGCACTTTTCGCATCCACACTGGATGTCGGCTCATCAAGAAGGAGAAGAGCTGGTTTCAGTATCAGCCGAGACGCCAGGGCAACCCGTTGTTTTTCGCCCCCTGAGAGCGCATGAAAGGGCCTACCAGCCATACTGTCTGGATGCTGAAAGCCCACTGCCAGCATAGCTTCCTTATAGGGTTGACGGGTGTCGGACACTCCGCGAAGGGTGAGTCCCAAAGTGACATTGCGGTACACACTTTCCCTGAGTAGAAAAGGCTCCTGCAATAGCAATGTTATTTCCCGTCTTGGATTCGTGGCATTGCCATGCCAGACAAGTTTCCCGGAGGCAGGGTGTTCCAAAAATGCCAAGAGACGCAGCAAAGTGGATTTGCCACTGCCGTTGGGGCCGGTAAGAGCCAGCACTTCTCCTTTGTGCAGGACAAACTGCGGCAGGCTGAGGGCTTGTACCTCCCCGTAAACTTGAACGATGTCGTGCCCTTCATAGAGGAGGCTCATACCCTTCCCCTTCGTTTGAGGCACACAAGAAGCGCATTGACTATGAAAGCAATCAGCAGCAACACCAACCCCAGTGCGATACCTTGGCCGAATTCTCCTTGGCTTGTCTCCAAGGCGATGGCTGTAGTCATGGTACGCGTAGCATACCTGATATTGCCACCCAGCATGGTCGCAATGCCCACTTCTGTAACCACACGTCCAAAGGCGGTAACGCCCACCATTGCTACCGCGTATCGCAGTTCGCGTATGGTGAGAAAGACGAGTTGCGCCTTGGTGGCACCAAGCGTCAACAGGGTCTGTCGACAACGAGGATCCAGGTTTTCCACGGCCTGAGCCACCCAGGAGGTGATAATCGGCAAAGCCAGCAGGGCTTGTCCAATGACCATGCCGGGCACGGTAAAAAGGAGTCCAAATTCCCCTAGGGGCCCGCGTCTTGTAATAAACGCGTATACTATAAGCCCAATGAGTACTGTAGGGAAAGCAAGCAGCGTGTCGGATATGAGACGGAGGAAACGCTTTCCCGGGAACTGGCAGTACCCTAAAAGAAAGCCGAAGGGCAGGCCCAGAAGCAGGGAAACGCAAAGGGCACAAAACGTAGAGCCAAGTGTTACCTGGACTGCTGAGACGGTGGCGGCGTCCATGTGTAACAGAAGCTCCCACGCTTTGGCGAATCCCTGCGAAAAATAATTCATACTACCGCTATCGGCTGCATGTACTAGAGGGGTGAAGGTTTTGCCCTCCACCCCCAACATGCATTGTTTGGTTTTCAGATTCTACTTATTTACCTGCGTTGGGGAAAAAGAGCTGCTTGCCTTCCAACTTATAGTCGGCAATACGCTTCTGCGTGGCTGGCGCGACCCACCAATCCTCGAACTTCTTGGCCAGGGCGGCCTTGGTCTTGGGACACTGGGCTGGGTTGACCGTGATCACGCTGTATTGGTTGTACAGGGCCTTGTCACCCTCAACAACGATTTTCAAGGGATTGTCATCGCCTCGCTGTCCAGAAAACTTGATCCACGTGCCACGATCGGTGAGGGCATAGCCGTTCTTTTCTGCGGCCATATTCAAGGTGGCAATCATGCCCTGACCGGCGGAGATATAAAAGGGCTCCTTGTCGGGACTGAGGTTGGAAGCCTTCCAAAGCTTTAGCTCCGCCTTGTGAGTGCCAGACTGGTCACCACGGCTTACGAAGGGAGCCTTCGCCACAAAAATTGCCTTAAGGGCTTCAGCGGTGGTCTTATTGCTGACCTTGGCAGGATCACTCTTAGGTCCTACCAGTACGAAATCATTGTACATTACCTGACGACGATCAATGCCGTGACCAGCTTCTACGAAGGCCTTTTCGCTGGCAGGAGCATGCACCAGTAAGACATCCGCATCGCAGTTTTTGGCGATTTCCAAAGCCTTGCCAGTACCTACAGCTACCCATTTGAGTTCAATGCCGGTCTCTTTCAAAAAAACAGGGTTAAGATATTCCAAAAGGCCGGTATCCTGCGTGCTTGTGGTGGTGGCCATCATCAGGGTATCGGCGGCAAAGGTAGGTAAAGCCACCACTGTCAACAACAGAAATGAAACAAAAATACTTGAAATCGTTTTCATAAGGTCCTCCCTATTTGGCTGAATATTGCATAATTCCAATATGCTTTTTTTTGCTATATGCAATATGTTTTTTTTTGCTATATGAAAAAACTATTGGTGTTACTACAGTAACCAAAGTACAAGACGAAGATAGTATCATGTTACTCTCCATTGACACGCATACAAGACAATGCCGCCTGTACGAAATTCCACCGGCTCTACGACAGTGTGGTGGCAGAGCTTTGGCCTCATTGCTTGCCTCAGGTGAAGGTGGTTTTGTCGGCGGAGAGGAACCCAGAGTGGTTTTTGCTCCAGGACTTCTGGCACTATGCCTACACGCTACTTCCGGCAGATGTGCTGTTTCCTGTTATCTTCCCGGCCAGACAGGCATTGCCACCTCTAACGCTGGCGGCTTCGCGGCTGTATCGCTTGCACGCTGCGGTCTACGCGCTCTGCTGCTCCGAGGTACAGGCCAGGGGAGAGAGCTTTTCGATCTTCTGATCGACAAGTCTGGAGGCCGTCTCGTCCCCGTCCCCCACAAAGAATCTTCGCTGACCAACGTCGTTTCTCCCACGCACATCATGGCCGACCTGTCAAGCCGATGGCCAGATGCCGCTTGCATCATCTGTGCTGGAAAACTCGGAAGGCTCCATATACCCATCGCCAATACGACATTCAGCGATGCGAATCTGCAACCATCCAGCCATGCCGGCAGCGGCTCTGGAATGATCCTCGGCATGGCCGGCATACGGTCCATTATTATTTTGCATAGCATCCAAAACATGGAAGCAAGGCAAGAAACGGCTGCTGCCAAAATGCTTGTCAGCATGCTGGCTGAGCTGGGTAAGCGCACGGGAGTATCGTGTGCCCAGCGCTGTGCCACGCAGTGCCCAGGCGACAACATGCGTTCAGGCATATCCTTCACAAAATGGCCTGGCTATACCTCGCTATGGGCTAGCGGCGATGAAAAAACCGATGTTGTCATAGCCAGGCAATACGTATCCTTATGTGATACCCTCCAGCTTGACTCCTTCGCCCTGGCGACACGTCTTAAGGACCTGGTCAGACAGGAGATACTACCCGCAAAAGATTCTAGGTGTGTATTGGCTGCGCTGGAGGAAATGGTGCAAAAGCCTGAGCAGGCATGGTTGCTCCCCTGGCTGCAAGGCTGGAAACCTGAGTTACACCCAGGCGTTGCCTCGGAAAAACGTCTCCTCATAGATACGTTGGGGCTGTGCCGCATTGCTTCAAGTGTTATAAAAACGGAAGACACGCTTAGCACTATGCCTGCGGACATGTTTTCTATGATAACAGGCTTGTCGGATTCTGCACGTGAAATGCTTGTGAACAGGGTTTTGCTAACGGAAAAAACGTATAATTCTTCTTCCGAAAATGAATCCGGGCTATTACCTGATTGCCAATAGCGAAGGAGCAAATGCTTCTGACAAGGGGAAAGAGCATGAAAATCCAGCTTAAACTGTGCTATCGGCTATGGTTTGAATGTGAAGGAGAAGATGTCATGGGGAATGGTATGATTCGTCTTTTGCTGGAAGTTCGCAATCTCGGTTCCCTGAAAAAAGCTGCGGAAAGTCTTCACATGCCCTACCGGGGAGCCTGGGGCCGCATCAAGAAAGCCGAAGAGGCCCTTGGCATTCCTCTGCTTGAAAGCTCTAGGCAACGTCAAAAGGGTGTGGAACTCACCCCATCAGCTCTGAACCTGTTGGATACTTTCATGCAACTTGACACCATGTGCCACGATTTCTTGCTTGACCGTTTGGGGAAAGTAGAGTCGGACACCTTCATACTATCCTCTGTAAGATAGTGAATCGGCACGAATAAACATAATAAAAATATTGAATTTTTGCTTGCACAGTTGCTGGTATAGGATAGAGTTAAACTGTCTAATGTGGTTAGGATGATTGGCAACTGCCAGTCCTGTGGCTTTAATTTTCATCCTCTGCGCGCATCCCTGACATAGGGGCATACCTTATGGAGGTGAAACGATGAATGAAGAAAACGAAAATAGAAAGTCAAACGTAAGCCGCCGCAATTTCTTGCGGGGTTCCCTCGTCACCATGGCCGTGGCCGTACCGACGTTGTCCCTGATGGAAAAGGCTGAAGCCGCCCCCGCTACTAAAACTCCTCCTGCCGACATGCCTGCGGATGCGGCCCAGGCGAAACCAGCCAAGTCGCTCATGGTGTTCCGCAAAAACTGTACCGGTTGTCACAGCTGCGAGTACGCCTGCAGCCTCTACCACGAGGGCGTGGTATTTCCCGCCGCCGCCCGCATCCATGTGCGCCGTGTGAAAGGCATTGTGGATGTGGTCAGCATGTGCTGGCACTGCACAGACGCCCCTTGTGTGGCGGCATGTCCCATCACTCCCAAGAAGGCGATATATAAAGACAAGGAAAGCAACGTTATCAAGTACCTGGATGAAAAGCTCTGTTTGGGCATCAAGTGCAACAAGTGCGTAGAGGCATGCCCGCCGCAGTTCCTGCGCATCCATCCCAAAACGGGCAAGCCGCTGTTCTGTGATCTGTGTGGTGGCGACCCCCGGTGCGTCAAGGCCTGCAACCGGCAGACCCGAGAAACGGGCGAAGTTCTCCGCCGTGACGTCATGGTGGGCGGCGTGCACCGCAGCTTCCGCGACGTGACGCCCAATGATGCTGTGGATGGACTGCTCAAGAATCTGTACTATCCCAATACGGACGGGGGACGGAGGTAAGCGTCATGGCACACAAGGGTGGCAATTTTGGGAAGATACTAGATATCGACCTTACCAGTGGAAAAGTAAGCACAAAAACCTTTGACGAAGCCCTTGCCCGCAAGTTCATTGGCGGCACCGGCCTCGCCTCATACTATCTGTATACCGAAGTACCCAAGGGGACGGACCCCATGTCCCCGGCAAACCTCCTTATCTTCGCCTCCGGTCCCCTCTGTGGCACGGAATGTCCCGGCAACCGGCTTTCCGTGAACTTCAAGAGCCCCATTTCCGGCGGTCTGGGCAATGCCTATGTGGGCGGCGGGGTGAGCTCCGAGATGAAATTTGCCGGCTGGGATATGGTCATCATCCGGGGAAAGGCTCCCAAGCTCTCCTATATCTACGTGCATGATGACAAGGTGGAGATCCGCGATGCCGCCGCCTTGGCCGGCAAGGACACCTATGAGACCGAAGAGATGATGAAGGAAGAGCTCAAGGATCCGGATGCCAAATGTCTGGTCATCGGACCTGCAGGAGAAAAACTGGTACCCTTGGCCTGCATCATTTCAGAGCGTTTCAAGGCTGCCGCCCGCTTGGGCAGTGGTGCCGTTATGGGCAGCAAGAACCTCAAGGGCTTTGCCGTGCGAGGCACAGGCTTCGTGCCTGTGGCCCAGCCAGAAGCTTTCCATGCCGCTGCTGACGAGGCTCTGAGGGAAAACG
>JAGAEE010000108.1 GCA_017613295.1 Desulfovibrio sp.
AATCGTCATGCCCGTCGCGGATGTAGTCAATATAACGCGGGATGTTGACCAAGCCGGGGCAGGCCTCGATACACGGCGCGGTGATGGCCGTGTAAAAGCCGCCATCCGTGCCCTTGCCGGGCAGAAGCTCCTCGGGGAAATGCCGCAACGCCGCTATGAGCGGCAACGGCCCTGTCTTGCCAACGCCGCAGAGTGATGTGGCGGCCATCTGTTCGGCCAGAGCCAGCAAATCATTCCAGTCCACGTCGGGTCTGGCCAGTCCCTGGTCGAGCATGTCGCGAATGAGCGGCGCCCCGGCACGACAGGGCGAACATTTGCCACAAGAGGCCGACGCCACCTTGCGAAAATGCCAAAAAAGGGCCTTCAGCAACGAAGCCCCGCTGTTGAAGACCAAAAAACCTCTATCACTGAGAAAAATGTCGGTGGGGTTTCCGGCGTTGAAATGGTCAAAAAGTTCCAGATCCAGATTGGGTGGCGCGGCAGGCGTGACCCCCTTGCGGTTGTCATAAGGTTTGCCGTCCCATACGCCATAGGCGAGTTCCATCATGGCGACTCCTGTAAAAAAAGGTGCGTCATACACAATCATCGTAATGCGTTCAATGTTATGCCCTTGACGCAAGGATTGCAATGCGTATACCCGGATGGCGCGCAAACTTTTTGCTCTGCTGGACCGGAAGCCGCCTTTTTGTCACAATACTGACCGGCACACCGCATTCAGGAGGAGACATGAGTCAGACACCCAAAGGATTTCGCCTTCACATCGCGTTTTTCGGCCGCAGAAACGTTGGCAAATCTTCCCTGCTCAACGCTCTGGCAGGACAACAGGTTTCCATTGTGTCGTCCACACCCGGGACAACCACGGATCCCGTGGAAAAAACCCTGGAACTGTCCTCACTTGGACCTGTGGTACTTCTAGATACGGCCGGCCTGGATGACGAAGGAGAACTGGGGCAATTGCGCAGTGAGCGAAGTCTGCAAATTCTTGAACGTATAGATGTCGCCCTGCTGGTGACCGAAAAAAATTCCTGGAGCCTATACGAAACGCGTCTAGCTAACATGTTGGCTCAAAAGGGCATTCCCTTCGCCGTTGTGCGCAACAAAATGGAGGATGACTGGCCAAAAGCCACCTCTCACGGGATGAAAGGCGGCGCCACGGTAACGGTGTCAGCAGACACGGACCCCAATGATCTGCCCTTTCAGCACAAAGACACGCCGCCAGGCCTGGACGCCACTGTGCCCGTTCTGCACGTTTCGGCCCGAAACGGCCTCGGACTGGATAATATCCTGACGGCACTTGCCCGTCTTTCTCCAGAAAGCGTCCTGCAAAAGTCCCCCCTCCTCGCCGACCTTGTCCCAGAACACGGTCACATTATTCTTGTGGCACCTATAGATTCCGGCGCTCCCAAGGGACGCCTCATTCTGCCGCAAGTCCAGGCCATTCGTGACAGCCTGGACGGTCGCAAACTCTGCATGATAGTCACTGAAGGGGAACTCTGTCATGCGTTGGACATCCTCAGAGGCGATCCCGACCTCGTGGTCTGTGACTCACAGGTAGTACACAAGGTCAATGCCGCCACCAAGGCCAATATCCCCCTGACCACCTTTTCCATCCTCATGGCACGCTTCAAGGGCGACATAACAGCTTTGGCACGCGGTTGCGCGGCCCTCACACGCCTCAAGCCGGGTGACACGGTACGCATCCAGGAAGCCTGCTCCCACCATCCCCAGGAGGACGACATCGCGCGTGTCAAGCTGCCACGTCTACTGAACCGTTTGGCTGGAGGTGAACTTCACCTTACCTACGACGCTGGCAAGGAATTTCCACACTATCCGACCGACTGCAAGGCCGTGGTACACTGCGGCGGCTGCGTAATCACGCGCGGACAGATGCTGGCACGTCTGCACGCCGCCAGCGAGGCTGAATGCCCCATGACCAATTACGGCATGGCCATTTCCCTGGCACAGGGCGTGCTCACACGGGTTCTCTCCCCTTTCCCTGAAGCCCTGAACGCCTTCCTTGAGGCTGAGGCCACTCACTGAGGAGACGCATGCGCCACGACATCTTTGGCAGGACTCTTGGTCTTTTTTACAGTCCGGAATTTCTGCGTTTCTTGCTTTTTGGCGGCATCGCCACCCTGGTCAGTTTTTTCGGAGGATTTCTGCTGTACGCTTTCTGCAGCGTCCCTTACGCCCCGGCGATCTTTCTTGGCTCTGCCGCCGCCATTGTGGTGAACTTCGCCCTAAACTACACTTTCAATTTTCACTACCAGGAACGTTCCATGACGGCGCAGTTTGTGACCTTCACCTCAGTGGCTGTCGTGGGTACCATTTTGACCACCCTACTGGCTAAAGGCCTGTTGCATGCCGGCCTTTGGCTTTTCCCTGCCTGCGGACTGCTGGACATGGAGGTACTGTGCCATATTCTCGCTATCGGTGTCATAACCTTCTATTCTTTCTTTGCCCATAAATATGTCAGCTTCAACGCGGGCATGTTAGCCCTGTTAAAACAGCTTGCTCGGAATCTGCAGCGGAGGGACTAATACTAATACGCCTTTCCGGACCCTAGTGACGGCGCAAAATCATCCAATGGGCATTCTCAAAAAGGAGATCTCCGAAGCGAAGCAATGCCGCACGACTTTCCACGTTGCGTGTCAGAAGAAGTGGTGCGTCATTTTCCTCCCAAACCCTGATCCAGCCCGTGGGATCTGCCTTCACAGTGCGCTGCATGGCAACCCATCGTCGGGCGATGTCCTCCTGTTTTGCATAATAGATGATATTGCCGTCCTTGTGTACCGGAGACATGGGACAATGGGCCACATAGCGCACGGCCATGAGATCGTTGTTGCTGTATACTAGTTCCCCGGGGCGAATGTGGCGTCCAAGATTCGACAGGGCCTCCATCTGCAAAGCGGCGGCACGCACCTGTTCCCTGGCCTGAATGGTATCCACACAATCCAGTTCCGTCATTTCTGCCACACAATGCCTAGCTGCCAATACCTGCTTGTCCTGGGCAAAAAGGCAGAGACAGACGGCAAACCCAAGGGCGGCCCCCCCACGCACAAGGCCCGGCAGTCTGGGCCACACCAGAGCCAAGGCCGCTGTAACCATCAGCCAGGAAAGAGGAACGAGAAAACGAGTACCACGCAAAATCTCCTGGCTCATGTTGTTGCGACCCAGCCTTGAGGCCAGCCAAATTTCCACAGCACAGACCACACACATGCCAGCCATGCCCAGCACCATGCCTGGCACGAGGGCGAGAAGGCTTTGCAAACGCCCGGAAAGACGGGCACGTTTTTTCCAGGCAAGGTACCAGCACAACAAGCCCACAGGCAAAATGGGCTGCTCCACGCTATACTGCAGGAGAACATCCCTGAGCGAAAGCCAAAGATCTTGAAAATCTTCATCAAAGCGAAAGGCACGAACTTCAGCAAAAAGGGTTTCATCACTGGGGGTGGAGAGCATGCCCCCCAAGAGCCACCAGAGATAGAGGGCCACTGGCAGTGCATAGCATATCGCACAGCACAGCCATTGTCCGACATGCTTACGCCACGGCCTCCCTTGGGGCAGGAGCAGAAAGGCCATGAGCAACATGGGACCGAACATGAGCGTGCTCACCGTATGCACGCTGATAGCGCATCCTGTAAAAAACAGCACAAAAGGACGCAAGGTCGTGGCACGCACTGCATGGCAAGCCCCCATGAGCAAGAGTGGCCACAGGTCAGCGAAAAAAATTCTGGGCACGGGATCCGAATGCAGATTGCCCCAGAAGGTGCCATAGGCCCAGTATACCGTGATGCTCATGAGAATGGCGAGAATGGCCGCAAGGGAAGGCCTGTTCAGGAGCCAGCGCCCCAGAAGATAATATAGGCAAAAATGCAAAAAAACACCAATATTGCCAACGTAGAGCAGGTTTGTTGGTGCGTGGTCGGTGGGAGCAAGCCATTCCACCAGGTCGGTGAGCAGATTGGGTACCCCAGGTTCATAGGGGAAGAGCGCAACTACCGGATCGGCAACAAAAGCTTCGGGGTGAAGACGCGCCTCCAAAATCTGGGCATACCACTGCAGATCACTGTCAATATTGATGGCCCGGGGATTCATGGAGAGTGTGCCATACAGCGCTGCCAGGCAAAACAGTGCTGCCAAAAGAATAAAAAGGCCGTCGGCCATAAAGTTGCGTGACATGGAGGCACAATGCCCTCCTCTCGCCGGTCCGTCAAGTTCGGTTCAAAAGGCGATGGGCACATGGACCACATGATCGTGCACGACAGCAGCGAAAAGGAGATGTTTGGGCATTCCGGAAGGGGCTGGACGAAAGCGTCCATATGCACTAGCCTTAGGGAATGAAAGCTGTCTTCCTTTTTGCCCACCAGGACGATGAGTATGGCATCTTTGCCTGCTTGCATGACCATTGCCTCCAGGGCGACACGGTAAGCTGCGTTTATCTGACCGACGGTGGTTCCCTGGCACAAATCCGCAAGCGGGAAACGCTGGCGGTTCTGACCGATTTGGGTGTTCGGTCCTGGCAGGTTTCGTTTCCAGGCATGGACTATGGCTGGCATGACGGAAACCTTCACAGACACTATGTGGACTGCTGCCGATGGCTGGTTGCAAGTCTCGGTTCTATGGCTCCACAGCATGTGTACGTCCCTGCCTGGGAAGGTGGGCATCCCGACCACGACACAGTACACGCCGCCGCTGTGGCATGCGCACAGCATCTAAATGCCTCCTTCCGCCTTTGGCAATTCCCGCTGTATAACGGCTATGGGTGTTCGGGGCCCATGTTCCGAACCATGCTGCCCCTGTCAGCCAACGGTTCGGTACTGCGCCATGCCATTTCTTTGAGACTACGCCTATACTACACAAGTCTTTGCCTGCGCTACCCTTCCCAGTGGAAAAGCTGGCTGGGACTTTTCCTTCCGGTGGCCCTGCGATATGTTTTTGGCGGGAAGCAACTACTTCAGGAAGTGCCCCTCTCACAACATGGAAAACCGCACGCCGGGCGCCTCTATTATGAACGTCGCGGCTTTTGCACATGGGAAAGTCTCAAAGCCGCCCTTCAGACAAATCCTTTCGAGGTGAACCATGAATGAACACGGCATTGCCGTTGTCATACCCTGCTACAAATGCCGCCGGCACATTCTGGACGTGCTGGCACGCGTAGGCAAGGAAGTTCGTCGTATCTACGTGGTGGACGACTGCTGCCCGGAA
>JAGAEE010000018.1 GCA_017613295.1 Desulfovibrio sp.
ACATAGAGCGGCTTTTCTATTCCACACTACCGGCTCTTTCTCACGCCACACCGGCCTGACGTTTGCGCCAGGCGTGCAGATCCGACAGCTCGGCGCTGTACCGGCGTTTGGCCCCCACGCCTTCCACCACGATGGGGGCCTGCCTCGACACCCACTGTTTGACCGTGGGCGCGCTCACATGGAAGGCCTCGCAGATTTCCCTCAGGCTGTTGAGCAGGCACGGCTGGTACGCCACCGCGCCCGGCAGACTGCGAACGGCCGTTTTTTCCCCCGTGGTCTGATCGTCCATCACGCTTGTCCCCCCACAAGATTTTTCTGGTACATCATGGCATCCTCAATCCTTCCCCCGCGCATGGCGAGGCAGGCCCCGCCGGGCAGTGTGGTCACGGGCCAAAATCCCAGCGCCGTCACGATCCCGCGCACATGCCGAAAGCCCACTGGCAAAAAGGCCAGCAGGCAATCATAGTACAGCGGCAGTTCCGCGTTGAGCCAGGCGCGGCCCAGGTTCAGCACAGGTTGCCGCGATCCGGCACTGGCCATGTGCAAAAGGCCGCAGCGGGATCCCCGTGCCAGCGGCTGCACCCACGCCAATCCCAGCAGCGCGTCGCCCTGCCATCCGGCAATGGCGTGGTCCGCCAGCCCCACAAACCACTGGAGCGCCCGCACGCCATGCCTCGGTCCCGCGTCCCACACCATGTAGCGACGGCGGCGTTCGCTAAGCGCCTCCCAGAGCGCGGGCACCAGCAGCGCGGCCTGCGGGCCGGAGAGCAGCTTGCATTGCAGATCAGCGCTCATAATCCTGCTCCTGAAAGGGATCCCATCGCTCGCCGTCTCCAAAAACCCTGTCGCGGGCCGTTCTGGCGGCCCGTGGCCCATAGCGTGCTTCCAGCTCGGGGAAGACGCTCTCGCGGTCCAGCCCCACGGGCACGGCAAAGGTGAGGGCCAGGGCGTCCGCCAGATCGGTGGAACGGCCCAGGCGCTTGCGCAGATTTTCCTTGGGCTCCAGGCAGATGCGCCCCTGTTCGTTGACCCAGGTGGTGGGCGCGGTGAGCTCGGCCTTCAACGCCTCGTTGGGGGGCAGGCGTCCGCCCTCGCGCAGCCAGTCGCGCACGGCCACCCAGATTTCCACCCGCTTGTTGCGGTAGGTGTCGCTGTTGGGGCGGCTGCCGAAGTCGATGGCCGTGATCACGGCGTCGCCCGCCTGATGCGTGGCCAGCTGCCGCAAAAGGTCATACAGCCCGGGATTGTAGCCCACGTCCACGCACACATAGGCCGGTTTGCGCTCGGCAATGTAGGCCAGCAGACGGTGCGCCTGCTCCACCGTGTTCAGGCCGTGCCATATCAGGGGCTCAAGGGCCTGACGGCCGCGACGCGCAACGATGACCGTGGGGTCGGAGGCACGCCCCACGTCCACGCCCACCACCATCGGCCACTGGCTGACCACGGCCATGTCCGGAGGGTCACCGCGCATGGCCATGTTCACCTCGTCCAGGGAGATGAGCGTGTTGTCGTTGCTGGCCGTGAAGTCACAGAGGTATTCCTGCCGGAAGGCGTTGTCGGACATGTCGCGTTTGAGCTCCGCGATCTCTTCCTCCGCCAGGGCGCACGTGGCCGTGACGGGATAGCAGCGGGCGGCCCACTCCGTATTGCCCTGCCGCTCCAACTCGGCGGCGTGCTCGTAGAGCGTGGAAAAGAGGTTGACGCCCTGCGGCGTGCCGATGAAGAGGGCGCCGCCGTGACGGTCCGAGAGCGTGGGGCGTATGACCTCCTCCCAGGTCTCGGGCCGCATCTGGGCCACCTCGTCCAGCACCACGTAGTCGAAATACTGGCCGCGCAACGCGTCGGGATTGTCCGCCCCGAAGAGGCGCACGCGGGCCAGGGTGCCGTCTTGCTGCTGAAACTCCACGAAGAGGTCCGACTCGTTGACCGCACGGCCGGGAATTTTTGCCGACCAACGCTTGAGCTCCCGCCAGGCGATGGCCTTGGCCTGCGTGCGCAGGGGCGCAATGTAGGCGCAGGCGGCCCGTGGCCTAGGGCAGGCGCCCGCCACCATGAGCAGATGGTTGAGGGCGACGGTCGTTTTGCCAAAGCGCCGGTGGGCCACCACGACCACGAAGCGCCGCTGCCACAGCAGGGCGTGCAGCGAGGGATATCGGGCCACGTAGTCCATCGTGATTCTGGTGGGGATACCGGATATGGGCGTTGTTTCTTCGGGCGACATGCTTTTGTCCTATGTGCCAAGGGTTTCTGCGGCTCTGGGCCAGTAGGTGGAAGTGTCCACGTGGAAGGCAAAGCGCAGTGTGGCGCCGGCTTTGCCATTGCGGCGAAAGCGGATTTTCTGCACCAGTACGACGGTTTCCCCGCTTTGCATGTCGGGCCGGTACACGCACAGAATGTTGTCGGCCTTATTGCGCCACATGGCGCCGCCGGCGATGTCGTAGGCCGTGGGCGCGGGGTAGTGGCCTTTGTCCTTTTCCAGCTGCCTCGGGTGGGCAATGACAAAGACGTGAACGCCGTTGACGCGGGCAAAACGGCGAATTTTGGCCAACTGCACGCTGATGTACTGGTCCTCGCGCTGATTCTTGCCCATGTCGTGTTCGATTTCGTTCCACGGATCGATGACGAGCACCTTGATGCCTTCGCGGTAGACCAGCGCCCTGGCGCGCTGGAGGATGGCGTCCACGTGCATCATGTCCATGTCACGTTCCGGCTGGATGAAGAAGAAGGCGTGTGCCAGAGCGCTGGCATGGGCGTACAGCTCCTCCTGCGTCATCTGCCGGAAATTTTCCCCGGCGTACATTTCGACAAGGGTGGACAGATGGTTCTGGGCCGGCCAGTTTTCCGGAGAAAAGGCGGCCGAAGGCCATCCATGCTGGCGAAAAAGGTTGACGCGCAACGCGTCGATGAAGGTGGACTTGCCGTGGGAGGGAATGCCCGTGACCACGGTCAGCTGACCAGGCTCCACGTTGAACACGCCCTCGGCGTTCTTCCAGCCGATGTCGGCCCCGGCCTTTTCGGGCGCGGCGTGCAGGTCAAAAAGCTCGTCCCACAGCTCGGGCACGCTGCGCACGCCGTCAATGGGAAAGGGCCTGGCCTCGCGAACGCAGCGCGACAGCGCCTCCGGGCCCAGACGCATCAGCACGTCGTTGGCGTCCTTGCAGCCCTCGGGCCACAAAACCTTCAGGCAGCGTTCCATGCCGATGCGCCGGCACAGCTCGTCGCGCAGGCGCTGTCCCGGGGCGTCGTTGTCCACGGCCAGAACCACCTGACCGCAGGCCTCGAACAGCGGCTCCATGCCGTCAAGAAAGGAAAACTTGCTGCCAAAGGTGCGGGCCTCCGGCGTGGGGGCGCCGTCCGGCACGGAAACCACGCAATTCAGGCCCGCCTCGTACAGGGCGAGGCAGTCCATTTCGCCCTCGGTGACGACAAGCTGTCGCGGCCTCTCGCGATTCTGGCCGTCCTGCGCCTTGGCCTCAGCCAGGGCCATGTCGTAGTTGTAGAGGCACTTGCGGGCGTTTTTCTCCTGACGGAAGCGCTTGTCGGCCGTACGGTACTTCACGTTGACCACGCGCCCTTCCAAAAAATAGGGAAACTGCACGGTGTTCACCCGCTCGCCGCGGCCGGGGCCAGGCATCCAGGCCATGCCTGCGGCAATATGAAAGGCCTCCAGGGTCGCAAGGCTTATGCCACGCCGGGCAAACCACGCGAGCACGGTCGCGTCGGCAATGCCGTTGCCGGAAAACCGCGGCAGGGAAAAGGCCTGACGGGCCCTCGCCTCCTGGTGCGGGCCGCCCAGTCCCCCCGCCCAGCCGCAGTGGTGGCACAGCCATACGCCGGAGTCCACGTTGACGGCCAGGCATTTTTCGTGACTCTTGTGACGCCCTGGTGAGCACTGCGGACAGCAGGCCCGCACCTCGCCCCTGGCCCCAGCCTCCACCTGTATGCCGAAATCCGCAAAACTCTTCGCGTTCATGCGCTTTCCCCGCCGCTAGTTGCTGGCCTGGCCGTACAGGGGGCCTCCCGTCCTGCCGGCACCGGCCCTGTTTTGCTCCCTGTCCAGCCATCCGGTGATGAAACGCACCACGCCTCTTGAGGTTTTGCGGCGGTGCGCGTTGGCCTCCAGCCAGCCCAGCATGCGCCGCAGCTCGCCCGCGATGTCCACCGCCGGGTACAGTCCCTGCCAGTGGTCCACGTCGGCCTGCGTCACCGCATACAGGGCGTTGTTGTTCAGCGGCAGCTCAATGACGGCCGCTTCCCCCTTCCGACCGCCGGCCTCATGGCTTGAGCTTCGTGAGGCGCAGGGGCCCTCTTCCGTTTCCGGAAGCGCGGCCGGGTCAGGATAAGGCTTAGCCTCCTGTTCCTGCTCCTGCTCCTGATTGAGCAAAGGAAGGCCCCGGGCTTTGCCGAAGGCTTCCGCAAAGGCTTTGGCAAAGGACGCGCCCAGCCCCTCGGCGAAGGCCCTGATCCTCTCGTACACCTGATTTTTCATGGGGCATTCGGGGCAATGGTCGAGCCCGGCCACCCAGGACTTGAGCACATTGGGACTTTCCGGGGTGTTGTATTTCATAAAGTTGGGCAGCCATATGAGGCCGTCCTCCTCGGCAAAGACAACCATGCCCTTGTCGAGGATTTCGGCAAAAGCCGCTTGAAAGGCCTCCGTTGTCCAGCCCAGTTCCGGCGCCAGCCCCTGGGGATAGGCCCGCAGCGTGCCGATGGCCGTGGTCTGCGGATGCGTGAGCAACAGAAAAAACACCAGCCTGGCTTTGTCCGAAAGCGCCCGGAACTTGGCGTCGTACCATATGGCGGGGACGATTTTTCGATATCTTGTCATGTTGTTCTCCTAGAGCATTTTCAAAAAAGGTTAGGACTCGTAACCACATGAAGTGAACCATCCGATTGCGTCTTCTGGAGTTATTGCATCAAGAGCGACAGCTATTGCATCATCCAATTCTTTCGCTGTTCGGGCTTTCAATTTACGAAGTATCGCTTTTAGCTTGCTCCACATTTTTTCAATGGGATTAAGATCAGGGCTGTATGCAGGCAAATATTTTAACTCAGCACAACATTTTTTGATCTTTTCTGTTATTGTCTGGCTTTTATGCGATGAAAGGTTATCCATTATGACAACATCTCCAGGACGGAGGCTAGGGCATAGTATTTCAGTCACATATGTTTCAAAAAGAACGCGAGTCGTTCCTCCTTCATATATCATACATTCTGTATGTCCATCTGACCGTAAGGAGGATAACATCGTTGTTGTTTTCCAGCGACTGTCTGGGGCGCTGTCATGACAGCGTCGTCCTACTGGTGCTCGTCCATAAATCCGTGTCATATTAGTTTTTGCCGAAGATTCATCAATGCAGACGATACGATGCATTGGAAGTGTCTTCTGCATCTGTCTCCACTCT
>JAGAEE010000109.1 GCA_017613295.1 Desulfovibrio sp.
CAGAACCGACTTCCCTGACTGACGCCTATGCGCTCATCAAGGTGCTCAAGACCAATCACGGGGTGGAACGCTTCAAGATTTGTGTCAATATGGCGCCAGACCTCAAAACCGCCAAGGAAATGTTTTTGCGTCTGCACCAGGCATGTGAGCATTTTTTGAGCGGCGTTTCTCTCGAAATGGTGGGCGTGGTGCCCAGAGACAACAATGTGCGCAAGGCCGTGGTGCAGCAACAACCTTTCTGCATCAGCACACAGGGCCCTGCCTCCAAGGCTCTGCAAGCCCTTGCCACAACAGTCACCAGTTGGGAAGTACCGGAAAATCTTGATGGTAACATCAAGTTTTTCTGGAAAAAATTACTCTTCCGATAACCTTCAGCAACAATGCGGAACACAACGTGTCAGTGAAACGTTCCTCCGCGAAAAACAAAAAGTGTCAGAAACCCTGAACATCAACCTCAACGTGGATAAACGCGACGTTTTTCGAGCCGGCGGGCACGAGGACGATTCGTACAACCGGCACAGCAGTGCCACGGGGTGGAAGAGGCAGATCCGAAGGAAGACACTATGAAGACCGGCACAGCGCAAGTACACGCTCCATCCTGCCCCTGGGAAGCGCTCGAAACCGGGGCAACCTCCTGGGAATCTTTTTCTCCGGCCGAACAGGAAGCCGTGGTGAGGCATTATGCCCCCAAGATTCGTTTCCTGGCCTTGAGGCTCAAGACAAAGCTTCCCCGCAGCGTCGAAATCGGAGAACTCATCAGTTCCGGCACACTGGGACTCATGGAAGCTCTTGGCAAATTTCGTCCTCAGCTTGGCATACGCTTTGAAACCTATGCGGAAAGTCGCATCAAGGGCGCCATGCTTGACGATTTGCGCAGGCTTGACTGGTTTCCCCGCTCCTTACGTCAGCGCGTGCGCGTGCTGGACGACGCCATGCGCAAGGTGGAGCATGAACATGGCCGTCAGGCCACAGAGGAAGAGCTGCAGCAAATCACAGGGCTCGAAATGCGCGAGGTGCGTCAGGGCCTAGAGGCCCTGCAGAACCAGCTTTGGGTATCTCTGGACGCCATTCAGGACACACTTTCCGGAGATGTTCCGGACGGTGGGGGCGAACCGTACCGAGATACGGCCATGCAGGAACTCGTGGAACGCATCGCACCGTTGATTGACAACTTGACGCCAAGAGAAAAGTTGGTACTGTCCCTCTATTATACTGACGAACTGAACATGCGTGAAACAGCCGAAGTCATGGGCATCACCGAGGGGCGCGTCTCACAGTTGCACACACAGGCTTTGAACCGTCTTCGTAGGGAATTCTTGAATCAGTACGGTGAAGGTTCCGAACCATAGGCCGCCACGACGTGTTTTTCATGCCATCACGAACCTGTTGCTGATACACAAGGAGTCTTCCATATGCCTTACAATCCCAATATGCGCGTTCTTATTGTCGACGATTTTTCCACCATGCGCCGCATTGTTCGCAACATCCTGAGGCAACTCGGCTTTCAGAATGTGGTTGAGGCGGATGACGGCACCACAGCGTGGGAAACCCTCAACCGTGAAAAAATCGACTTCATTGTCTCCGACTGGAACATGCCGCAAATGACAGGCATCGAATTGCTACGCAAGGTACGCGCCAGTGAGCAGTTTGCCACTATTCCCTTTCTGATGGTCACTGCCGAAGCCCAGCAGGAAAATATCATTGAGGCCGTGCAAGCCAAGGTTTCCAACTACATTGTCAAACCCTTCACGGCCGATACGCTGAAGCAGAAGATTGACAAGATTTTCCCCTAGGTTGTCGCTCTTCCTGTTTCTAAGGATGCTATCAATGGCACGGTGTGGGCTGTGGCAGATTCTGTACGCACGATCTAGATCACACACCTCGAATGACGCCGATTGTGCCGTCAGGGCCTCTTTTATGGGAGTAAACCGTGGCTGACGAACAGATGGTCAAGGATCCCCCGGAAAAGGAGGAAGTTTCAGTAGCCTCTGGCGGACAGGACAGCGTCCGCAAGGTGGAACTGGATCTGGATGACGCCCCTTTTCTCAAGGAAGAGGCGCCCCAGCCACCAGCAGAGGCCACGAAGGAAAGCACGGCCGAGTCCCCGACGCCCCCGGAGGCCCCTGCTGACACGGGCAAAAAAAAGAAGAAGAAACTTCTTCTGTTCGTTGCTGTCGGGGTCACGGTTTTGCTGGCAGCGGCAGCGGCAGCCTGGTGGTTCCTGCTCCGCACGCCCGGACCGCCACCACCTCCGCCGGTGGAACCGGTCAAGCCTGAGGTCATCGTCGTGCCGTCCACACCCAGCGAACCAGCGGCCAAGGCTGAATCCCTCAAGGAGTTGGCAGCCTTTATTATCCCACGCCAAACACCTCAGGGAACGCGTTTTCTGATCTGCAAATTTTCAACGCTCAGCACGGATCCCAACGTTGATACGGAAATCGACAACAAGCTCCTCCCCCTGCGCGACGCACTGTACTACTATTTAAACAGCAAGTCCGACGAATTCCTCCTCAATGCCGCTAATGCGGCCAAGGTTAAGCAGGATCTCGCTGGTGTTCTGAATGACTACATCACCCAGGGCAAGATTGAGGATATTCTGTTCGAAAGCTATTTGAACGAATAGAGCAACTCAAAACGTACAAACTAAGGCAGGGATCGGCCATGAGCATTGACGCCACCTTGGCTGTATTGTACGCCCAGACAGGAATGGCCACCTCCATGGCCAATGCGGCTTCGGTGGCCCCTATGGCATCGGCGGCCATGTCGCGCATGCTGGCCTCTGAAATGGCGCGGCAAGAACAACAGCACATCACCAAATCTGAAAAGGGCTCCAAAATGTCTCTTTCGGCCGACGCCAAGCACCACAACTCGCCGCATTTTGGAAGTCGACGCCGACGGCGCACCCCGGCCACCCCTGAAGAAGACGTCGAACACGCAGCAAACTCCACGCTGGGGAATCTGCTCAACATGAAGATATGAACGACACCCTGCTGTTTATTCTCGTCGGGATATTTTCCCTCTTTGAACTCATCATACTTGGCGGTGTGCTGCTTTTTTATCTTCGCTTGCGCCATTCCGAATCATTGCTCAACACACTGCAAGACAATCAAGGCAGCCTGCTCAAACGCATTGAAATGAATGCCCAGCTGGAGCGGGAAATTGTGGCAACCTTTGCCCAAAGGCAGGCAGAACTGCGCAATCTGGACGAAAAGCTGGAAGAAAAGGCCCAGGAATTGCGTCGCCTGCTGGAACAGGCGGAAGGCATCACACGCTCGCCGCAATTTCTGAGAGAACTTATCCTCAACGGACGCCGCAAGGGGCTCAGCAGCCGTCAGATCGCCAAAAACGCCGGTCTCAGCGTCGATGAGGTGGAACTCATTCTGGCACAGGCCTCGGAATGACCTGCCCTGTACAAAGCCCCCCTAAGATCACCAGCACAGAATCTAAAAATCAAGCTTGAACTGCATGCCTACGCCCAATGATGAGTCGGGCTGTCTGTTGTCGGCATGGGGATTTTCTCGTTTATCATCCTTGAGAATCAGCTCGGGCCCCACCTTGATGCTCAAATCGTCGTCGGTTTTCATGCCGGCATAGGCCTGCACCACATGGCGACTTTCCATGGGCAAATTTTCGTCTGGTGCCGCACTTTCCGGTCCGACATCCTCATGCCATGAAGAAGCCTCCTGCTTGATGGAGATCCCCATACTGCCAGTGCCGCGTTTTTCAGCCTCTTTCAACGCTGAGTCTATCCCCGAAGTCGTGTTCATTCCTTTGTTGTTTTCGTGCTTGCGGGAATGCTCCACCGCCCGACGCTGCAAGGATTCCATGGGCATGGCCTCGTTCCAGGCATCTCTGCTGTTCACCCCCTGCCTGAATTCCCACCCGCTGTCGTGCTTACCCTGCGAAGTCTTCACCTCATCCGACCGCCGAAAGACGTTTCCAGACGTTCCCTGTCCCCCACGGTCAGACCGTGCTGCCACCCGGCGCGCCTGTATGGCCTGATCATCCTGCTTTCCCTGAACGTCGGCGACGCTATCATGCACAGGACAGAACGCCCACAAGCTGCACAGGAAGATGAGGACAAAAGACGACGTAGACTTCATCAAAAAGACCCTTACGCTTTGCCTTTTCCCTCAAGAGGGGAAAAAAATGCCTTAAACAGCCTGCTGAACACCATGACAGGGGTTAATGAGCTACATCCATTGGCAAAAGAAATGATCCACATGAAAACCCCATGATACCCTGCCACCAGAGGGGACAGGTCTATGCTTTTTTATGCCACAAATCAAAACTCGTAAAGCACGATGTCGACAAAAGAGGGGCCTTGCGGCCCCTCCACGTTCTGCAAAACAACATCAAACATATTATTCAAAGGTTCCGGTTTTGTCTGTTGTCGCTTCGTGCAAGAGCTTATCCTTGTCGATCACAGGAAGCGTCGGGCTCGCCCCGGCATCACGCCAACCACCGCCAAGCGCCATGCAGACACTGACAACGCTGTTCAA
>JAGAEE010000110.1 GCA_017613295.1 Desulfovibrio sp.
CCGGCGGCCAGACACGGCCACGGAACAAAAGCTGCATGGATTTGCCGGCATACATGTCACGCAGCCGTCCCACGGCTTCCAGAACGGCCATACGCAAATCGTCCGGCAGGGGACTCTTTTCCACAAGATCTGCCAGCTGACGGGACAGCCGAGAGAGCGACCTTGGCTCAAGCCCCCCTGCGGCTTGTACACGGCGGTTTATCTCGCTCTGTAAGCCATTATGCTGAAAATAATGTTGGCATCCGGCGGCGGTGATCACAAACCCCTGTGGAACGGCGTCCTTCAGGTGCTCCCGCAAGCTCTCCAAACGGGCCGTGCCGGGGTCGATAAGGGCCATGGTCCCGTTGCATACGTCCCTGAAGGCCTGATCCTTCTGTCCCAATGGGACCACAAGCGGCCCACGAAAACAGGACTCCGGTTCATAGACCTCGTCAGCCACCAGTTTCTGCAACTGGCCAAAGCGTTCGTACAGCACGGCGCAAGGGGCGGGATCAAGCAGCTCGAGCTGCTTGACGCACTGAAAGACCTGCGTGGCCATGCGGGTGCAAAGAGCCCGTATGCGGTAGAGACCAAAAGGATGATCACAGCACAGCGTGTATTCCAGGTCGGTCAGTGTTTCCTCAAAAGCGTTCCATGCCGTGAGAAAAAGTTTGAAGGAGTGGTGCCGCCGGGTGAAAAACAGCTCTGTCCCCTCCAGTGACGGTGTGGACGACGGGGCAGTGCTCCGGCCTTCCCTCCCCAGAAGACGCGAGAAAAGTCCCGTGAAGCGACTAAGACTCATGACGGCTCCCACTGACGATGGCAGTGCAGTTTTATTGCCAGAAATCCTGACATGACAAAGAAAAGTTGCTCCCACTCCCTACCACAGCCAAGCTCTTCCTTCAAGCCACTGTAGCCGAAAATCTGTCAGGAGGACGGGCATGTTTTCCTTTGTGCAATCCGCCAGATCTCATTCCGAACAGTTTTTCACGGAAGAAGCTGTGACAGCCGAACGGCAGCGGCTCTTCGTCATCATTATTGTCTCCTGAGTCTCGCTTCCTGCTTGAATTTTTGAAGACTTGACGGCATTATCGTAAAAAAGGTCGGGAGCATCTTTGTCACATGTGTCCCGTACCGGCACTTTGGCTTATAAGATCATGGGGAACTTGCTGAACCATGTCCTGCCTGCGAGGCAGGGGGCAATAACCAGGATGACGATCTTCCAGGAGTAGTTATGCCAAAACACGTAATTGCGTTTATCGCTTTGTGCACCGCATTGAGTCTGCCCTGCATCGCATTTGCCAGTGGTGGGCACGCTTCCATTCCAGGTGCCGAACTGTCAGTGGTATGGGCCGTCCCCTTTGCCTGCATGCTGCTGTCCATTGCCATCATGCCTCTCACACTCCCGCATTTTTGGGAAGAGCATTTTGGCAAGGTTGCCGTGTTCTGGGGCCTGGCCTTCCTCATCCCCTGTGCCTTGGTGTACGGTTTTTCCACAGCATTGTATGAATTTTTGCACATTATCTTGACGGACTATGTGCCATTTCTGGTGCTGCTGTTTTCCCTTTTCACGGTGGCGGGCGGTATACGCCTGAAAGGCACACTGGTGGGGACCCCAGGGGTCAATACGGGACTTTTGGCGGTGGGTACCCTGCTGGCCAGCTGGATGGGCACAACCGGTGCGGCCATGCTTCTCATCCGCCCGTTGTTGCGGGCCAATGCGCACCGCAAGTACCGTGTGCATTCCGTGGTCTTTTTCATCTTTCTTGTGGCCAATATTGGCGGTTCTCTCACGCCGTTGGGTGATCCGCCGTTGTTCCTGGGGTTCCTGCGGGGCGTGGATTTCTTCTGGACAGCCTCCAATCTGCTGGTCAAGACGGGGCTCCTTGCTGCCATACTGCTCGTGCTTTTTTATGGCATTGACTCGGTGCTGTTCCGCAAGGAGGGCAGTCCGCGTCCTCCGGCGGCTTCAGATACGGCCGAGAAGCTGGGAATTGAAGGCAAGATCAACTTCCTTTTCCTTTTGGGCATAGTTGCGGCGGTATTGCTTTCCGGCCTGTTCCCGCTTGGAGAGCTTGTGTCCGTATTTGGCGTTTCCATAGAAGCGCAGAACCTCTTGCGGGATCTGTCGCTTTTGTGCATGGCCGGTCTTTCCCTCAAGTTCACGGCGCGCCGCAGTCGAGAGCTGAACGGTTTCACATGGGGCCCCATTGAGGAAGTGGCCAAGCTGTTCTTCGGCATTTTTTTGAGCATGATTCCGGCCATCGCCATTTTGCGAGCTGGCACTGACGGGGCCCTGGCTTCGCTGATACGCATGGTTTCGCATGATGGCCAGCCGGTCAATGCCATGTATTTCTGGCTTACTGGCTTGCTTTCTAGCTTTTTGGACAACGCCCCGACCTATCTTGTTTTCTTCAATACCGCCGGAGGTGACGCTCAGCATCTCATGTATGACCTGCCAGCCACTTTGGCGGCCATTTCAGCCGGTGCCGTCTTCATGGGAGCCAATACCTATATTGGAAAAGCGCCCAATTTCATGGTGCGTTCCATTGCCGAAAGCCAGGGCGTGCGCATGCCGAGCTTTTTCGGTTACATGGCGTGGTCCGTGGGTATTCTGGTGCCATTGTTTGCCTTACTGACCTGGTTGTTCTTCATCTAAGGTGTTCGGTGGGACCGTGTTTTTCCATAATGGCAGTGTTCATTGGACGTAGAATTTTCAATTCGCACGTGAGGTATTATGAAAACGGAATCCCTGTGTGTACATGCGGGATATACTCCCGGCAATGGGGAACCGCGTGTCCTTCCCATTGTTCAGAGTACCACCTTCAAATATGCCACGACGGCCGAAGTGGCCAAACTTTTTGACCTGGCTGAAGAGGGCTTCTTTTATACCCGTTTGGGCAACCCCACAGTCGACGCTGTGGAAAAGAAAATTGCCGCCCTGGAGGGAGGCGTGGGGGCACTGTGCACATCGTCCGGGCAGGCCGCGAGCATGCTTGCAATTCTCAATGTGGCCGGCAGTGGTGACCATGTCGTAAGCAGTGCCAGTATTTATGGGGGGACTTTTAATCTTTTTGCCGTCACGTTAAAAAAACTTGGTATTGACGTGACTTTCGTGAACCAAAGTGCCTCGGATGACGAACTGGAAAGGGCCTTTTGCCCGCGTACTCGTGCCGTCTTTGGCGAAACCCTGTCCAATCCGTCCATGGACGTACTGGATATAGAACGCTTCGCCGCACTGGCACACAGGCATCATGTGCCCCTCATCGTGGACAATACCTTTGCCACGCCGATACTTTGCCGTCCTTTTGAATTTGGTGCTGATATTGTAGTACATTCCACCACAAAATACATGGATGGACATGCCCTGCAAATGGGCGGTGTTATAGTGGACAGTGGCAATTTTAATTGGTCAGAAGGCAAATATCCCGAACTTACGGAACCTGATCCCTCCTATCACGGCCTCGTATACACGCAGGCCTTTGGCAGGGCAGCGTTCATTGCCAAAGCCAGGGCGCAGCTCATGCGAGACATGGGGTGTTGCCAGAGTCCGCAGGGGGCTTTCTATATCAATCAGGGCCTGGAAACGCTGTCCTTGCGTATGGATCGCCATTGCCGCAATGCCGAAGTGGTCGCCGCCTGGCTGCAACGGCATCCTGCCGTGGAGTCGGTCAATTATCCACGTTTGCCCGAGCATCCCCAGAAAAACCTGGCTGACAAGTACCTGCCAGATGGCGCAAGCGGTGTCATTTCCTTTGTCCTGCGCGGCGGACGGGAGGCTGGAGCACGTTTTATTGATGCTCTGAAAATGATTTCACTGCAGGTACATGTGGCAGACATTCGTACCTGCGTTCTGCATCCAGCCAGTTCCACACATAGGCAGCTTACGGACACGCAACTGTGCGAGGCCGGTATTTCTCCCGGTATGGTACGCCTCTCCGTGGGTGTGGAGCATGTGGATGACATCCTTGCGGATCTCCAGCAGGCTCTAGAATGATACCGCAGTGACAGTGGCGCAAACGCTGCTAGCGGTGTTTTAAGGATTGTTGATTGCTGTCTTTTTTGCCCCGGGGTTTGCTTCCTTGGCGGGCTGGAGCGGCTTTCTTGTGCGGCATAGGTTTGACCTGTGCCGCGCTTTTTTTGTCACGGATGGCAGCACGAGACAACGGCTTGAGTGTCTGCACCGGTTCTTTTCTGGGGCCCGTTGCTTGGTGCAATGTCCTGCCGTGATGGGGGAGTGCCGCGCGGTAGCCAAGAGCGGCGTAGAGTTGTTTGGTATTGCTGCCGTGACGAAAACCGGCCTCAAGAAGATCGGCCGCCATGGTATCTCTGGCCTGACGGTTTGAACCGCCCATCACCACCACCAAAAGACGTTTTTTCCCCCTCACTGCTGTGGCTATAATGTTGTACCCCGAAGCCACTGTCCACCCGGTTTTAAGGCCGTTGACACCGGGTACGGCACCCAGCAGCGTATTGGTATTGGGCAAGTAATGATGCCTGTGGGAAAGGGCGCGCACATTGTGATATTGCAGTGCCTGGGGATGGGTATGCAGATAGGCTCGGGCAAGCAAAGCCATGTCGCGAGGGCTTGACCGCTGACCGGCGGCGGGAAGACCGGAAGGATTTTTGAATTCCGAGGAACGCATGCCCAGAGTTCGCGCTTTTCTGTTCATGGCCTGCACAAAACGTCGCTGGTTGCCAGCAACGTGCAGCGCCAGTGCCGTAATGGCGTCATTGCCGGAGGCCACAGCAGCGCCGGTGAGCAATTCACGTAAAGAAACGCGTTCTCCCGCACGCAGATGCATGGTTGAACCACCCACACTGGCGGCACTGGCCGGAATGCGAATTTTTTCTGTCAGTTTGATTTTTTTGTCCCTGATGGCGTCCATGGTGAGAAAGAGAGACATGACCTTGGTCAGGGATGCCGGAGGAATGGGGGTGTCAGCCCCTTTTTCAAACAGAACTCGTCCGGAATCAAGATCGACGAGAATGGCGGCACGTATGTTCCCGTGAGCCAGGGGCTCGGTGACACCACAAGACAGTATGACCAGTACCAGAAAGAATGAGAGAAGAGAGGCAAAGAGCACATCCCCACGGTCAGTTTTTTCTAGCTCTGGAAGACTGAAAGAAGAGTTATTATTTGTCATGTCTGTAAAATTTGTGACCTTCTTCTATGGCTTGCAGCGCAAAGGCCAGCAATACCGGACCGACAATGACACCTTCAGGGCCAAAATTGGCCACGCCGCAAAGAATGGCAATGATAAGAACGAAAAATGGAGCCTTGATGCCTTGCCGCAAAAAGAGGGGGCGCAATACGCTGTCCACGCCGGCGACCACAATGGCGCACCACAGTGTCAGTCCTACAGCGGCGACGGTTTTCCCGGAAAACCAGAGCGAGAGGCAGAGTGGCCCCCACACAAGAGCCGTCCCCACCGTGGGAATAGGGGCTACCAGCGTGGCCAGTAGTCCCCAGAAGGCCGGTTGGCGTACGCCAGCCACGGCGAATGCGATACCGCACAGCACGCCTTGAACGAATGCTACCAAGACAACCCCTAGAAGAATGCCTCGCAGAGCGCGATGTATGGCCTGAGTGAAACGGGAGAGAAGCCCCTGGGGCAGGTGAAGGGTTCTGCCAGCAATGGTACGTATCTGGCGGGCATAGACAGTGAAGAGTATGGTGAGGGTGATAAAAAGCATGCTTGTCCAAAGGACGGTCATGGTGCCGCCAAGACAGTCCACGCCTCTGGAAAAAAGCAAATTCATGGCGTCATCAAAGAGCGAGCCCAGATTTTGTAAAAACTCGTTGAGCATCTTTTCGATGCGTGGGTAATCGGCCAAACTCTGGCGCCACTGCTGAACATTGGCCACCCATTCGGGAGGTAGTTGAAAATTGTTGTCTTGCAGTTCCTTCAGGCGGGCAAATCCCGCAGTGGCCTGTGGCGAAACCAACAGTGCTAGCGTGGCAAGAGGAACAAGCAGACAGAAAAGCAGAATGCCTATGTACGCCGTCAGGCCCAGATGCCGGGATGTCCAGAGCTTCACAGCGGTCCAAACAGTCTGTGGCTGTTCTTGCTCCCACCGTTTACACAATGTCTGCCCGTGCCTTTGTAGTTTGCGGAACATGGGCAGTGAAAGGCACGAGAGACACCCGGCCATAAAGATGGTTGTGGGATTGCGCCAGAGCAACAACAGCCAAGCGAGCGTTCCAAGGAGATACAGAACGCGTGGCAGTAGCAGATTCATGCGAACCTCATGCGATGACGTCGCATGTCAGTCCAGCACCTTGCTGCCCCTGAAGGTGATGGCTACCACTTCATACGTCACGCGTCCTCGGGGAATGTCCACGGTCACTTCGTCACCTTCTTCGCGACCCAGCAGGGCCTGACCCACGGGTGAGAGAAAGGAGATGGATCCCTTTGTCGGGTCTGCCTCGTCTGGACCAAGGATAGTGTAGGAGCGGCTTTCTCCGTTATCCACGTCTTCCACTTCAACAGTGGAACCGAAGATGACCTTGTCACCGCTGAGCTTGTCCAGGTCAACCACCTGGTAGCGTCCCATACGTGATTCAATGTATTTGATGCGGGCTTCGGCCATGCCCTGACGTTCTCTGGCAGCGTCATAGCCAGCATTTTCACGTAGGTCGCCCTCTTCGCGAGCTTCCTTGATGGCCTGAATGATGGCCGGCCGCTCGCTTTTAAGGCGGGCCAGTTCTTCTTCAAGTTTCTTGTACCCTTGTAAGGAAATGGGAATCCCTGTCATGGTTGCCATACCGTACCTCGAAAACGAAAAAAAAGCACCGCTGACAAGACAGCGGAGCATGCAAGACTCTTGGCCAGGAACATATACCGCAATAGTTGTGGGAAACAACCACAAATCTTTCAAAAAATTAGTATACCTTATTGCAGGTTAAGCCGTCAAGTCTGCTGTTTTTTTCCTGCTCAAGGAATATCGTGGGAAAGTGTTGTTTTTCCAGGGGAGCAGATGTATTTCATTGAAGCTCGGCAAGGTGTTTTTTGGCAAAGTCCAGACTTGGATCCAACTCTAGCGCGGACTGCAAATGAGAGCGGGCTTCGTCTCTGCTTCCCAGGATTTTTTCACACAGGCCCAGATTGGCCAGATCCATAGCCGATCCCTTGTCCACCCGCAGTACGTTTCGAAAGGCCGTAGCCGCAGAGGCGTAGTCCCCATTTTTAAAACGGGCCACACCGAGAAGATTGCAGTATTCCTTCATCTCCGGGCAGAGACGTACGGCCTCTTCAAGGGCGGGAAGGGCCTCCTGCCAACGTTCGTCAAGGGTACTGGCATAGCCTTGATAAAAGGCGGCAAGGGCACGGGCGTCCGTGTCGGGTTGTAGAGGCACGGAGGCCGCAAAAGCCTGCCGTGCGGCCTCGTAATCACCAGCACGAAGAGCCAGCATGCCGTGAAAAAATGATAAAAAGTGAGCTTCGGGGTAACAATCGGCAAGAACTTCTAGACCATGTGCGGCAATGTCTGGATCGGCGTCTTCCACAAGTTTGCGCCCTGTGAACAGGCCAAGGCTTTCATTGCGATCACGTTCACGAAATTCCAGTCCGGGAACGATGCTGTAGTGGGTCGGTATGCCTACAGCAGGATGTGTGGTCTCAACGGCGTACAAATCCAGCGGCGCCAGTTGGCGTAGGGCGGTCAGGAGTTCCTCACGTATGTCGTCCGATGTCACGTCTGGCAGACTTTGAAGGGGGACAAGCGATCCCTGGAGAAGCCAGTCCGCCTGACTGATCTCGGAAAATTTGGGCAGTCCCGAGGCCTCGTAGCAGGCTTTGGTGCAAAAGTCGCCTGCCAGTTGGGCCACTTCGGTGATGGCGCGTATGGCTGCCTTGGCCGGAGAGGCTGCGGTACCCGCAGTGAAGACAATTTCTGAGCTGTGGGGAAAGGTTGCCGGATCCCATGCCAAGGCGGCCACCGTGGGCAGGGGCATGCCCTGGGAAACGTCCTTGAGGATCAGACGCACTCCATGCTGTTC
>JAGAEE010000111.1 GCA_017613295.1 Desulfovibrio sp.
AAGGTGTCCGCCGTAAGGCGGAATCTGAAGGAAGGCTCAGGCAAAACGCTTTCGTTGTTGTCGTTTCCCGTAACTTCCAGCGCCACACTCCGTCGAAACGGCTAACGCGACCTGACGAACAGGAACCGCATACGAGTCGGCCATGCCGGGTAAGAATGCAAATATCTTCAAAGCTCTATACGTGACCGGAAGGAATGGGCGTAGTGTCTGATTGCAAAAATTTCGTATATCTATTCAGGACCTCTCTCCACCAAACTGGAGGGGGGCCCTGAATAACGGCAATACAAATTTTACCAAAGCAAACTCCAATATCAGTGCCTTCAGAGGTTAAGTAGTTGCATGACAGTTTGCAGGCACATCCATGACGGACGAGATCCTGGAATGACTTTCACGCAGGAAGGTCGTACAATCCTCGGCGTTCAAGGGTTTGGAGAACAGGTAGCCTTGGATGACGCTGGCGCCGTTGGCTAGCAGAAAATCGAGCTGCCCGCGATCCTCCACACCTTCGGAAACCGTGGTCATGCCAAGATTGGAAGCCAGCGAGAGGATGCTCTTGATAAGTGCCTGAGCCGTTTTTTTGCCGGAAAAAATGTCATCCACAAATTTTTTGTCAATCTTGAGGCACGAAATGGGCATGGAACTCAGGTATTGCAGAGAGGAATACCCCGTACCGAAATCGTCAAGGGCAAAATGCAGGCCCTCGCCGTGCAGTCGTTCAATGATAGTGAGCGCTGCCTCCATATTGCTCATGAAGCAGGTTTCGGTGATCTCCAGGTCAATGAGGGTCGGCGGCACGTTTTCCTCACGCAATATGTCCAGCACGGTATCGCAAAATCCCGGCGAGAGGATACTGCGAGTGGACATGTTCACAGCCACGGGAACGGCCAATCCTTCCTTGTGCCACTGTTTCACCTGCCGGCAAGCCGTGCGCAGCACAAACATGTCAATCTGCGTCACCAGGCCGCATTCCTCTGCCAGGGGAATGAAGAGGGGCGGTGGAATAAATTTCCCGTCCTTCCCCTGCCAGCGCACTAGAGCCTCACAGCCGGCCACGTCCTTGCTGGCCACTCGCACCTTGGGTTGATAGTGTACGGAGAGAGCCTCGCTCTCCAGAGCTTCATACAGGGAGCTTTCAAGTTTCAGCTTTCTCGCCGCCCTGACCTCTATGTCCTTGCTGAAGAAGGCTGTCATGTTGTTCCCTCGAGCCCTGCCCTCAAACATGGCAAGTTCCGCCCGATGGACCAACTGCCTCGCGTCCTTGCCGTGAGCAGGATAAAGGGCAACGCCTATGTCGGCCCCTATGTGCACCTCGTCGTCGTTAATGACAAAGGGCGAAAGCAGGCTGTCAATCAGTGAATTGGCAAGGGACTCGCACTGACTCTGGTGGGTGATCTCTGCGGCCACGAGAAACTTGTCCCCTCCAGAACGCGCGACAAAACCGGGTGAGGCGTGATGAAGCAGCCTTGTGGCCACTTCCCTGATGAGTTCATCACCACGGTCGTAGCCGTAGCTGTCGTTCACCTCCTTAAGTCGGTTCAGATGAATAAAGAACACCCCGGCCAAATGCCCGTTCTTATCTGCAGTGGCCATGGTATCGGCCACGCCCTGAGGGATGACCGTCCTGTTGGCAAGGTCGGTAAGGGGGTCACGATGGAGACGTCTTTCCAGTTCACGGCGCGCGATGCTCTTCTCTGTCCGATGAAGGAAGGTCAGGCTGGCAAGAAGAAAGGACAGTCCCAAAATCAGCATGAGAAAGAAATTATGCCGCGACATCCTCATGCCGAGCGCGGCAATCGTGCGTTGGCGCCGCAGCTCCAGGCAAAAGGCCGCATCACCAAAAACGTCATGGACCAGAGAGTAAATATGCGTCGTGTCGTCATCGTAGGTGATTTTATAGGGTGTGCCCTGTATCGCACCCTCCTTGATGTGGCTAAAAGCCTTGGGCGGCAGGATGGAAAAATCATAGTCCACCATGTGCTGTGTTTCTTCAATATACTCCCTGTTGAAGGCTGATGTCAGTATGAGCAGCGCATTGGTCCTTTTTTGCTTGTTGCTGTCAAAGATTCTGTGGACAGCGATGACGAAGGGGCAATCCTGAATTTGCAGGAAGCCCACAAGGGTATCGATTTCACTGGCATAGATAAAATGTGCCAGTTTTGTCACTTGCGCGATTTCCTCTTTGAAAAAGGTAGCGTCATGGTTTTGACCATGAACGTCCGTGAAAGAATCGAGATGACCGTCTTCTTTGAATATGGCAGCGCTGTGCAACAGGAGCTTTTTCATAGACAGCTCATTAAAGTATTTTTTGAGAAATTCCTGGTTTTTGTTGGACGCCACATAGGAGTAGATTTCATCCCAGCAGGCCCAGTCCACAACAAGCCCGGAAAGATGCGCTTCCACGGCACGAAAATGCCGGCGCAACTGCCGCATGTCCATTTCGGCACCGGTGGTCTCAATAGCGTTGACGCCTTTTATGATGGTGAAATCCCCGACAAGATAGGTCGCCATGGCAAAGAGAACGACCATGCAAAGAAATAATAGTAAAATTCTATGCTTTCTACGCATGGCTGGTCTCCTGCGCACAGATCATCCTGTCCTGCACAAAGGCTGAATGGCCGGAGAAAGACGGAGGGATATTCGGATCCCTTGTTTTGTGCAGATACAAAAAATAGCTGATATGGGACGGCTTAGCAATACGCTCAGAAGGAAATCGGGAAAAGTTTTCCGTTGACGGACGTGTGCGAGTCAAATACCATACTTGAAGTCAGGTACTTTGGGTGTAGAAGCCGTTATGTCCAGCCTTTGGAATGCCAAACAGCAAGATCCTCTGGTGGAGGCGCAGAACAGCGGGGCCACGGTCACGCTAACCTGCTGTCTGTTGTGCAGTGGAGCACCGGTGGGCATGCGCATCGAAGGGCTGCTGCGCAATGTCCAGGGGCGTGAAGGGCAGCTGGTTGTCCAGACAATGACGCTAGTTGGCGGAAAAAGCAGGGACCCTGACGACCGCTTTGATTTTTCCTTCCAGATATCTTCACGCAACAGCGAGGATCAGGGAATTCGCATGGGGGCGTGGGGCTCGGGCCTCATCCTCAAAACAGCCTATGGGCAAGACGGAAAGCTGCGTGTTCTCAACCTGCGTTTCCCGCACAACTACACCGTGCGTCCCTTGCGCCGCAGCAAGCGATATCTCTGGAAAGGCGAATTCACCCGACTGCTCAGTGTCATGCTCGTGGACAAGGCGCCCGCCACGCGTGAGGAATTGGCGGCGCTCTTACGCGGTCTGCAGAATGGCGATTTGTCTCACAGTCAACTTGTTGACATATCGGCGGGCGGGGTCTGCGTCTGCCTGCCCGAAGATATGGCACGACCGTCCTTTTCTTCAGGATCCATCTATATTGTTTTCTTTATTCCCAGCAAGGCGGACGAGGCGGAATTCCCCTTTGTCTTTCTGGCCAGACGTCTGGGGTTGGGGGTGGAGCCATGCGGTAAGGGCACGGCCGTGCGCCTGTGCTTTACGGACGAACTCAACTGGGCGCATCACCATAGGACGCTCAAGTGGATGCCCGTTGAGCTTGATGGCTCAAGCCGCTTGAGTGGCATCCTGTCGCAGTATGACACAGAGGGCGGCACAGACGAATGACGGCAGATTTTCTGTGAGACAATATTGGTTGGCATGATATCTGCATACTTCATGGTGTTCGTCGCAAGGCGGCAATTTTGACAACAAGCCTGTCGGCACAACCATAAAAGGATAGCGCCATGAAGATTTCCGGTTTTACTCCTTCAGCATTGTTTTCCTTTCCCCTTTTGGACAGAGATGCGGCTTCCGGCTCCACTGTCGCGTCGCAAGATATGATCAACCTGCAGTCTCTGAGCATGATGGACATGGATGACGCAGAGGCTGAAGCCCTTCTGGACAGCACGCTCGGCATGATCGCGCAGGACAATGTGGCAGCGCTTTCCGTGCATGGTGGACTTACCGCCAATCGTGTGGCCGAGTTGTTGAGCCTGTAGCAAGCGGGTGACTTTCATCTCTGAATGTCCTCGCCTCCCATCTTCCCGTGACGGGGCAGTCGGCTGATAAAGTAGACTGTGGATTGAAACATTGCCTTTGGCAGCCTTTTTTGTCGTTTTTGCCTGCGAAAAGCGTATAAACGTTTTTCGCAGGCCTTGTCGTTTCTTGAAACTTTCTATAAAAACAGGTATGCTTGTTGACGGCAGGACGGTTGTCTGGCCGTTCATCCACAGGGCGTGATCCTGTGGTTTGCCCGTGTGCCCATTTCGAACCTTGATAACATACGGTATCGTGTCCTGGAGTGAATAACCCGTTCCGACACGACGATACACATATCTTTTTTGAGGATGAGGCATGAAGATAACCACGCCCAGTAAGAATGCGAAGGATCCCGCGCCGAAGCAGAATGTCAGGAACGCCACTTCCGGGTTCAATCGCATGCGCTCCAAGCTTGCCTTTGATCGCCTTGTGGAAATGGGCGCCAAAATGGGAATGGACAATCCCCTCTTTCTCTGTCACGAACGCGCTGCTAAGGCCACAACGTGTATCGGAGGCAAAGAATATCTCAATTTTTCCACATACGATTATCTTGATATAAATGCTCATCCAGAAATAACCGAGGCTGTGGCCAAGGCAGCAGCCTTGTATGGTACGTCTGCGGGGGCCAGCCGTCTGGTGGGAGGTGAGCGACCTCCCCATAGGGAGCTGGAGTGCGCCCTGGCCGATTTGTACGGTGTGGAAGACTGTATTGTCTATGTGAGCGGTCATGCTACCAATGTCTCCACACTGGGCTTTCTCTACGGCCATCGTGACGCCATTTTTCATGACGGTCTGGCCCACAATTCCCTGGTGCAGGGGGCACGCTTGTCAGGTGCGGCACGGTATTCCTATGCACACAATGACTGCAACGCCTTGGAAGATCTGCTCAAGAACAGGCGCGCCGAACACAAGCGCGCTGTCATTGTGACCGAGGGCCTTTTCAGCATGGATGGCAACATTCCGGATCTGCCTCGCCTCATCGAATTAAAAAAACGCTATGACTGCATGCTGCTCGTGGATGAGGCGCATTCTCTGGGGGTGTTGGGGAAAACCGGGCGTGGCGTTCGGGAGTATTTCAACATTGACCCCACTGAAGTCGACATGTGGATGAGCACCCTCTCAAAGTCCATGTGTGGGTGCGGCGGTTTTATTGCCGGACGGAGAGATCTGGTGGAATTCTTGAAATACGGCTCTCCGGGCTTTGTCTTCAGCGTGGGCATGCCGCCCATTGTCGCCGTGGCCTGTCGCAAGGCCCTTGAAATCATGTTGCGTGAACCAGAGCGCGTGCACAGACTGCAGGCCGTTTCGCGCTTCTTTGTTCGCTATGCCACGGAGCTCGGTCTGGACACGGGGCAGGCCCAAGGCTATGCCGTTGTGCCGATC
>JAGAEE010000112.1 GCA_017613295.1 Desulfovibrio sp.
ATGGTGTCGTTGGCTGGCCCCTTGCCCAAAGCCTTTCCCCCTTGCTGCACAACACGGCCTTTTCCACACTGCACATGCCCGCCCTCTACCAACGCTGGGAAGTGGCACCGGAAAATTTTGCCGCTTTCGTGCAAAGCGTCCGCGTACTGGGCATACGCGGTTGTTCCGTGACCATCCCGCACAAAACCCACCTGCAGCCACTGCTGGACGAGGTATCTCCCCTCGCGCAGCGTACGGGAGCCGTGAACACGCTTTATTGGAAAGACAAACGCTTGTGCGGTGACAACACGGACGTGGCCGGCTTTCTCGCCCCCCTCAGCCAGATATCTCTGGCCGGTGAAAGCGTGCTGCTGCTGGGAGCGGGGGGAGCCGCAAGGGCCGCTGCCGCCGGGCTTACCTCCCTGCCGGGACAAAAGCGCCCGGCCATCGTCTATGTGACGACACCGTCCGACGCCAGCCATCTGCCACTTGCCGAAGAATTCGGCCTTGTCCCCCTGCTTTGGAAAAATCGTCATGAACCGGAAGCCCGTCTTGTCATCAACGCCACTCCCCTTGGCATGCGCGGCAAGGCCGAAATGGAAAGCCCCTTCGATTTTTCGCGATGTCCGTCCCCGTCAGGGGGCCGTTCCCTGGCCTATGACATTGTGTACAATCCTCTAGAAACCCGCTTCTTGCGAGAAGCCGGCAGAGTGGGACGAAAATGCCTCTCCGGACTGGAGATGTTCTTCGGGCAGGCGAACGCCCAGTTTACTCTCTGGACGGGACGCCCCCTGCCACCGGAGGCGCGGTCCGCCCTGGAGGCGGCTCTCGCACACCCCGTGGCCTGAGCGGCTCGCGCATCACCACATACCCTGGAGTACCGCATGCACATCCTTGTTTTGCATGGTGTCAACCTGAACCTTTTCGGCCGTCGTGACCCCACGCACTATGGCACGGCCACACTGGAAGACATCAACCGCAGGCTGGAAACACTCGCTCGTGAACTGAATGTTACCATGGAAGCTTTCCAGACCAATTTCGAGGGCGCTATGGTCGAGCGCGTTCACCGCGCCCTAGACGAGGACGTGAACGCCGTGGTCATCAACGCCGGTGCCTGGACACATTACAGTTACGCCATAGCCGACGCGCTGGCCGTTCTCACCGTGCCGAAGGTTGAAGTGCACATGTCCAACGTACACGCACGCGAGGCCTTTCGCCACGAATCCGTTCTGGCAAAAATCTGCGCGGGCAGCGTGTGCGGTTTTGGCATCATGAGCTATGAACTCGGCTTCCGGGCGGCCTGCGCCCTGGCAGCAGCCAATATTCCGCAGAAGTAACCTACTCTGGCTTTTCTGCTTCCCCCGTGATAGAATGAAGGGTACGAATAAGGGTTTGACCTCGCAACCTCCAACAAGAGGATGTCTCTGTTCAGTTGCCACACGCGGCCTCATCTGCGGTCTGACGTTGGCACCGTGGGGCTGAAGCCGTGCGGATGGCTTCTCGCAGGGAAATATATCAATGTCAGCCATCGGCTTTGCCGTGAGTCATTGGCCATTATTCCCCTGAAGGAAAAGCTCGCAAACCAAGGAAATTTTGATGAATGACCATATTGACCTGAATCGCCTGCGCGACCCGTCCTTTATTGCGGCAGTGGAAGCCCAGAGCGGCCAGAACGTCTCTACCTGTTACCAGTGTGGCAACTGCACTGCCGGCTGTCCGGCGGGCTTTGCCTATGACATGCCGGTCAGCCAGATCATGCGCGGCGTGCAGCTTGGACTCAGAGACAGCGTCCTCCATTCACGTTCCATCTGGATGTGCCTGTCCTGTAGCACCTGTAGCCAACGCTGCCCCAACAATATCGATGTTGCGGCGGTCATGGAAACACTGCGGCATATGGCCCGCAAGGCCGGATACGTTACCGTGCCCAAGATGGAAAAATTCTGGCTTTCCTTTCTCAATACGGTACGTCTTTTTGGCCGCAGCCACGAAATCGGCACCATGGCCCTTTACATGATGCGCTCCCTTCGCGTCTTCACTGACGTGGATCTGGCGCCCACCGCCATTGCCAAAGGCAAGCTGGGACTTCTGCCGCATATACCGCCCGGCGGTGCCAAACCCGTGGCCCGCATCTTCCAACGCTACAAGGAGCGTGCCAGACGCGAGGGGGTGCGGCCATGAATGTTGCCTATTACCCCGGCTGTTCCGCAAAGGGTTCGTCCAAGGATTACGAAATTTCTACGCAAGCCGTATGCCGCGCACTGAACATAACTCTGGAAGAGATTCCAGGCTGGAACTGCTGTGGCTCCACACCCGCCCATGCCGTGGATACGGAACTTTCCGCCGCGCTGTGCGCCCGCAACCTCGACATAGCCGCAAGCCAGGGAGCCAAACTGCTCCTCACACCCTGCCCGAGCTGCCTCTCCAATCTGCGTGCGGCCTCACAGCGCATGGAGAAGCCGGAATTCCGCCAGCGGGTCAACGAGCTCTTGGACACGCCGGCCGCCGAGACCTTCCCTGAGGTCCTTTCCGTCATGCAGGGCATTGCCATGCAGCTGGACAAAGAAAACCTGGCCTTACGCGTGAAAAAAACTCTCAAGGGTCTGCGCCTGGCCGCCTACTACGGATGCCTCATGAGCCGTCCGGCAGACCGCATGCGCTTTGAAGATCCGGAGAATCCACAACTTATGGAAGATCTCCTCACAGCCTGTGGTGCAGAGATGGTGGACTTTCCGCTCAAAACGGCCTGTTGCGGAGCCGCCTTCGGCATTCCCGAAAGGGCCATGACAGCCCGCAACTCGGGCCGCATCCTTGAACTAGCGGCGCGTCTGGATGTGGACGCCGTGATCACCGCCTGCCCCCTCTGCCAGATGAATCTGGATCTGCGACAGACACAGGCCGGTCGTGCGCTCAACACGCGATTCCATATGCCCGTAGTCTATTTTACCCAGATGCTCGGGCTGGCCTTGGGCCTGCCGCGCAAACAGTTGGGCCTGAACAAACTGGCCGTCAGTGCCGACAAACTGCTGGGCAAACTGGACGATCCGCGCCTCGCCGACGCTGAAGGAGGCCAGCAGTCATGAGAATTGGAGTCTTTATCTGTCACTGCGGTAGCAACATCGCCGGCACTGTGGACTGCGCCAAAGTCGCGGCCATCGCCAGGTCATGGCCCGATGTGGTGTATGCTGTTGACCCCATGTACACTTGCGCCGAACCGGGACAGGCTGCCATCGAGGCTGCCATCCATGAGCACAAGCTGGACGGTGTGGTGGTGGCCTCCTGCTCGCCGCGCATGCACGAACCGACCTTTCGCCGGACTGTGGAGCGTGCGGGTCTGAACCGCTACATGTTTGAGATGGCCAACATTCGAGAGCACGTCTCGTGGATAGGCAAAGACATGGAAGCCAATACCAACAAGGCTGCCGAACTAGTGCGTCTGGCTGTGGAAAAATTACGCCACGACGTCCCACTGACAGCCAAACAGTTTGACGTGACCAAACGCGTTCTTGTGATCGGTGGCGGCGTGGCGGGCATTCAGGCCGCGCTAGACTGCGCTGAGGGCGGAGTGCCCGTGGTTCTGGTGGAACGTGAGGCAACCATCGGTGGCAAAATGGCCAAACTGGACAAAACCTTTCCCACGGTGGACTGCTCCGCCTGTATTCTCGGTCCCAAAATGGTGGATGTAGCCCAGCACCCCAACATTACCCTTTACGCCTGCGCCGAAGTGGAAGAGGTGTCGGGCTATGTGGGCAACTTCACCGTAAAAATCCGCAAACGAGCCACCTATGTAGACTGGAACAAGTGTACGGGCTGCGGAGCCTGTACCGAAAAATGTCCCAGCAAAAAGACCCCGGACGCCTTCAATGAAGCTACCGGCACAACCACAGCCATCACCATCGCCTTTCCTCAGGCCATTCCCAAAAAGGCCGTCATCAACCCGCAATACTGCCGACAGCTAACCAAGGGCAAATGCGGCGTATGTGCCAAGATCTGCCCCACTGGTGCCATCATGTACGACATGCAGGACGAGATTGTCACCGAAGAAGTGGGAAGCATCGTGGCAGCCACCGGCTATGACCTTATGGACTGGACCGTCTATAAGGAATATGGCGGTGGGACTTACCCTGACGTTATCACCTCCCTGCAGTACGAACGTCTCATGTCGGCCTCCGGCCCTACCGGAGGGCATATTGTTCGTCCTTCCGACGGCAGGGAACCCAAAAACATCGTTTTTGTACAGTGCGTGGGTTCGCGGGACAAATCTGTCGGCCGCCCCTATTGTTCCGGCTTCTGTTGTATGTATACGGCCAAACAGGCCATTCTGACAAAAGACCACATTCCCGATTCTCAATCCTATGTCTTTTATATGGATATCCGCGCACCGGGCAAGATGTATGACGAATTTACCCGTCGCGCCATGGAAGAATACGGCACTGAATATATACGCGGCCGTGTTTCACATATCTATCCTGATGGCAATGGCAGGTTGACAGTCATGGGGGTTGACACACTGCTGGGACGACAGGTGGAGATAAAGGCCGATCTTGTGGTGCTGGCCGTGGGAATCGAAGCCAGCAGGGGAGCGCCACAGCTGGCTGAGAAGCTGCGTATCTCCTATGACAACCATGGATTCTTCATGGAAAGCCACGTCAAGCTCAAGCCTGTGGAAACCAATACCGCAGGCGTATTTCTGGCCGGAGTGTGCCAGGGGGCCAAGGACATCCCGGCCTCGGTGGCACAAGGGTCTGCCGCCGCCGCCAAGGTCCTGGGGCTCTTCGCGAAGGATAAGCTGGAAAGCGACCCGCAAATTGCCCAGGTGGATATACAGCGCTGCGTGGCCTGTGGCAAATGCCTGCGCTGCTGCCCCTTCGGCGCTATCAAGGGAACAGAATTCCGTGGTGAGCCCAAGGTACAGGTCATTGAAACGGTCTGTCAGGGGTGTGGCCTGTGCACTTCCACCTGCCCACAGGGGGCCATACAGCTCCAGCACTCTACCGACAATCAGATTCTCGCGGAGGTCAACGCCCTATGTCAGTGCTAGAGGGGAAAGAACTGCGAATTGTGGGTTTTCTCTGCAACTGGTGTTCGTACGGCGGTGCGGACACGGCAGGTGTTGCCCGGGCCACCCAGCCCACCGATCTGCGCATTATTCGCGTGCCGTGTTCTGGCCGTGTGGACCCACTTTTTGTGGTCAGGGCCTTGCTCAACGGCGCAGACGGGGTGCTGGTCTCCGGTTGTCATCCAAGAGATTGCCACTATTCTTCAGGCAATTTCTACGCCCGCCGCCGTCTGGAAATTCTCAAGCAGTTTCTGCCTGTGCTCGGCATTGATGACAGACGTTTTGAATACACCTGGGTATCGGCCGCCGAAGGGCAGCGATGGCAACATGTGGTAACCACCTTTACTGAACGTCTTCACAATCTCGGTCCGGCACCACAATTGGAAGACGCTGCTCCCCTGCTCAAGGTTGCGGACATGGTCCTCACAGCCCTGCGTCCTCTGGGCACCGGTCAAAATACAGCCCTAGACGAGCTCAAGGCCGCTATCGTCAAAAAACTTCCAGAACTGGAATGTGTGATTGGCTGGCAACAGGGTCGCGACGCCGCCCATCACGTTCCGCTCTTCATACGCACACCGGATGACGTGAACAAGCTGACCTGGGGTCCCTTCAACGTCAACAATCCCGCCGTGTACCTGCCGACCTTCAAGGGGAAAAAAGTTGGCATTGTGGTCAAGGGTTGCGATGCGCGTTCTGTGGTGGAACTCTTGCAGGAGCATCTCATAAACCGCGAGGACGTCACCATTTTTTCCCTGCCTTGCGAGGGCACGCTTGATATGGCCAGGGTGGATCAGACTCTGGGCCGTTACACAAACCTTGACAAGGTGGAGTACGATGAAGCCGGCGTCACCATTACGGCTGATGGCACAGCTCATCGATTCTGCATGGCCGACTTTGCCCAGGGCAAATGTTACGGTTGTTCCACGCCCTCAGCCGTGCTGGCTGACGAACGCTTCGGCACGCCGGTGCAGGTGACACCCGGCGAAATCACCCCTCCCGAGCTGGCATTGCTGGACGCCATGTCACTGGAAGAACGCCTTTCCTTCTGGCACGGTCAGATGGAGCGCTGTCTGCGATGCTACGCCTGCCGCAATGCCTGTCCACTTTGTGTCTGTCGCGATTACTGCGTTTCTGACAGCCGCGATCCCCACTGGATGACTCAGGAGGACACGCCCAGAGAGAAGCTTTTTTTCCAGGCCATCCACGCCCTGCATCTGGCAGGAAGGTGTACAGGTTGTGGCGAGTGCCAAAGAGCCTGCCCCGTGGGAATTCCCATCCTAGCGCTGAGACAGCAGATTGCCCGTGCCGTAGGCCAGCTTTTTCATGGTTATGCTGCCGGTATGAATCCGGAGGAAGTTCCACCATTGCTGGGCTATGAAGTGGTGGAAGAGAATATTCAGGAGAGGGACTGGAAATGAGTACAATCCGCTTTGTGACCGGCGACGGCTTGCCCGCGTTTCTGACCTTTCTTGCACGGAATGGCCGCCGCGTTCTGGTGCCGGTGGAAAAACCCGCCGTAAAATCTTCCACAGTTTTTGAAACCTGGAGCGAGGGCAAGCCGTTCTCTCTGCAAAAGGCCACGGTACCGGCCAAGAGTGCCGTACTGCCCCAATGCGAGACTCTGATACGTTACAAAAAATCCAAGAATCCCGACAATCCGTCAGAAGTTTCCCTCAACCTGGATGACACACCGGAGGCGACCCCCACTGTGGTCTTTGCCTGCCGTCCCTGTGACGCCAGGGGCTATGCCGTGCTGGATCGACCTTTTCTCCACGGTCCCTACGCTGACCCCTATTACAGGGCACGTCGTGAAGCGCTCACCGTCATCACGCTCACGTGTTCCAAAGGCTGTGACACCTGCTTCTGCCACTGGACCGGGGGCGGCCCCAGCTCTCCCGAAGGTTCCGATGTGCTGATGACGGCCGTGGACGACGGGTATGTTCTTCAAGCAATCACCACTGCAGGCAAGGAACTTTTGAACGCATCCTCCCTGCCAGACGGCGCGGAACGCTTTCCCCTGGCCGAAGAGGCACGCAAGAGAGCCTGGGCATCACTTGCGCCGGCCCCCGACCTGAAGGACGTTCCCCAAAAAGTGGCCTCACGCTTCTCAGACATGCCTTTCTGGCTGCACTGGACGGAACGCTGTCTTTCGTGCGGAGCCTGCACATATTTCTGCCCCACATGCTATTGCTTCACCATCACGGACGAAGGCGAAGCCATGAGCGCCCGAGGTGGGAGACGCCTTCGCAGCTGGGACAATTGCATGTCCGCCCTGTTCACACGCGAGGCCAGCGGTCACAACCCGCGTCTTTCCAAGGCGCAGCGCATGCGCAACCGCGTTTCCCACAAATATGCCACATACCCGGAAAACTGGGGGACGTTTTCTTGTAGCGGCTGTGGCCGATGTATCGGCAACTGCCCAGTAGGACTGGACATTCGCGAAATCGTCCTGGCTTGCGTCAGGCATTCGTCAGACATAGCGCAAGAGACGCAGGAGCGGTAGACATGGCAAGCAAAACATCCTCATCATCCACGGACCTCCAGACACGGCAGATATCCAAACCGGCCACTGACATCAGTATGCGACACACGTTGAGTCCCAGGCCCATGATGCCAGGCAATCCGTATCTTCCCATGCCCGCCACAGTAACGGAAATCATCCCGGAAACGGCAAATATCAAAACCCTCCGTGTGGTGCTTGAAGACGACGAACGCATGCGCGATTTCAAATTCCAGCCGGGCCAAGTCGGACAGATCTCTGTCTTTGGAGTGGGAGAAGCCACCTTTGTCATCAACTCTCCGCCTTCGCAGAAAGCCTACCTGCAGTTCTCCGTCATGCGTGCCGGAGAAGTCACAGCCGCCATTCACAAATTGTCTCCTGGGGACAAGGTGGGCGTGCGCGCTCCCCTTGGCAACCACTTCCCCTGGCAGGAATGGAAGGGCAAGAGTCTTTTCCTGGTAGGGGGTGGCATCGGCATGGCCCCCATCCGCACTATTATGTTACACCTGCTGGAACAGAAGGGTGACTATGGCAAGATCAGCCTTCTTTATGGAGCCCGCTCCCCTCGAGACATGGCCTATGCCTACGAAATGCCAGCATGGCTAGACAATCCAGATCTGGATGCCACCTTCTGCATTGACCAGCCTTTCGATGGCTGGTCACACAAAGTAGGGCTCATTCCCAACATACTGTTGGAGCTGAAGCCCAACCCACAAAACTGTGTGGCTGTTCTCTGCGGACCACCCATCATGATAAAATTCACAGTCCAGGCTCTGGAAAAACTCGGTTTTCCACCTGAAAGCATTGTTACCACCCTGGAAAAGCGCATGAAATGTGGCATCGGCATCTGTGGCCGCTGCAATATTGGCGGTCGTTACGTCTGCGTGGACGGCCCGGTATTCACATGGAAGCAATTGCAGGAACTGCCACCAGAAATATAAATGCTTTCAACGACGTTACCCCCGTTCATTCACCCTTCCTCCAACTGGAAGATTTCAAACCGTAAAGGAAACTCTGATGAAAACCTTGTGTCTGTGCTGCTGCTTGCTGCTAAGTCTGCCTTCCCCCCTTCTGGCAGCCAACGAAAAAATTGACCCGGCATCCTATATTTGTGCCGAGCTCGTGACAGAACCCATGACAGACGGCGGAGAACCTCCCGTTTTTGCCGCGTTACAGATTGATGGCTATGCCAGCGCCAAAGCAGGCAACACCGTGGCCGATGCTGAAACTCTGGCCGTCTTGCTGCGTCAGGTGTACACTATCTGTCAAAGCAAGCCTGCGGACAAAGTCCTCTCCATCTGGCAGGAAACGCGCAAGACAATTCCCGCTGCCACGGAAAGTCGCTGGCAATCGGACAAGACCACTTGCAAGGATTATGCAGAAGATACCGAAAACGGCAGCGGTTTTGTTATCTGGCTGGACGGTTTCCATCGTGGCATGAAGGGCTCGTCTGAATCTGTCCTCAACGACGACGACACGCTCAATGCCTACTTGGCAGCCTGCGCCAAAAAGCCCGATACCCTCATGCTAGAGGTTATGGACAGTTTCGCCAAATAAACGGGATCACAACCCGTTTTGTTCAAACGAAAATAACCTTGCCAGGGGGAAATGGTATCCGTTATCAGAAGATACGGTGTGTAGAATTTTTTACACCTGAGCACGCCTTCATGAAACACAGACGTCATATGGCCAAGCAGTAGCAGAGACTAGGGGCAGGTGCCGAGAAAAGCCCGGACAAAGTTTTTGAACTAGGCCCTTATGCATCTTGACAGAGGGCCTATTTTACAGGAACACTTAACAACCTTGCCCCATATGGAGGACCTCCTTCATTCCCGGCTATCAAGCCGGACATATATTTCTGTCAACGGCAAGGCAGCGCATCAAGTACAGTGAGGAAAACACGTGTCCAAAATACTGGATTTTACATTAGGATTATTCTCCAACGACCTGGCCATAGACCTCGGTACGGCCAATACCTGTGTCTACGTCAAAGGACATGGCATCGTCATTCGCGAACCTTCCGTCGTTGCCGTCAAAAAAGACTCACGCGGCAACAGCGTCGTTCTGGCGGTGGGTCAAGACGCAAAGCGCATGCTGGGGCGAACCCCTGGCAATATATGGGCCATACGTCCCATGAAGGATGGTGTCATCGCGGACTTTGAAGTCACCGAAGCCATGCTTCGACACTTTATCGCCAAAGTGCACAATTCACGCCGTCTGGTGCGTCCGCGCATTATCATCTGCGTGCCCACGGGCATCACACAGGTTGAGAAACGTGCTGTCAAAGAATCCGCCCAATCCGCCGGCGCACGTGAGGTCTATCTTATCGAGGAACCCATGGCCGCCGCCATCGGTGCCGATCTGCCCATCCAGGAACCGACTTCCAACATGGTGGTCGACATTGGAGGTGGTACCACTGAAGTGGCCGTCATTTCCCTTTCTGGGATAGTGTACTCGCGCTCTGTACGTGTGGGCGGGGATAAGATGGATGAAGCCATCATGACCCACGTTAAACGCAAGTACAATATGCTCATCGGCGAATCCTCCGCAGAAGAAATCAAGATCAAAATCGCCTCTGCTTATCCGATGGATCCCGAACAGCAGATAGAAGTCAAGGGTCGCGACCTCGTCACCGGCATACCACAGAATATCATCATAACCTCCGAGGAAGTTCGCAAGGCCATTTCCGAGCAGGTGGACAGCATTGTTCAGGCCGTGCGCATAGCCCTTGAACAGACGCCACCGGAACTCGCCGCCGATATTGTGGATCGCGGTATCGTGCTCACTGGCGGAGGCGCCCTGCTAAAAGGCCTGGATCAGCTGCTTCGCGAGGAGACATCGCTGCCCATCACCGTTGTGGATGATCCTCTTTCCACTGTAGTGGTCGGCACCGGCAGGGCTCTGGATAATTTGCACATTCTCAAGGAAGTGTGCATAGACTGAATGATCCGGATTCTCAGAAACCCGACAACTGACGACATCGCCGTTTGGCACATCGTCAGGGTTTTCAGGAGTCTCTTCCCCTGTGACGCTACGGCGATTTCTTCTCCTGGCGGGCCTGTTGCTCATCCTCTTTCTGGGCATGTACTCCTGGAATCAGCAAACGCGCCTGTTGGACGATTTGACCACAAAGCTGGGACTCGAAGCCACAGGTGCCGTGCTCTCCCCCTTGGATTCCCTGATGGGTCAAGGCAAGGAGCTTTGGTACAAGTATGTTGACCTTGTGAACGTACGTGAGGAGAACATTCATCTCAAGCAACAGATCGAAATATTGAAAGATCGCCTACTGGCTCATGCAGAGGACCTGGCGGAACTCAAACGCCTACGCGAACTCGTGCAGCTGCCAGAGGTTACCGGATGGAAGCTGCTTGGAGCGCGTGTTCTGGCAGGACGCATGGGCCCCAACGCCGTTCTGGACAGTATAACTATCAACCGGGGCTACGTCACCGGTGGACGCCCCGGAACTCCATTGCGCACACATCAGGGTCTTGTGGGTCGAATCCTTAAGGCCAGTGCCCACAGTGCCATTGCCTTGCTGCTTACAGATCCGGGAAGCCACATTGCCGTCATCACCCAAGAAAGCCGGGCTCCCGGCATCCTCGTCGGTCGTGGCATGAATCGGCAACTTGAGGTCAATTTTGTCCGAAGGGACACCAAGGTGACATCAGGCGAGATACTGGTCACTTCTGGCCTTGACGGGAAATACCCCAAGGGCATTCCTGTGGCTCGTATAGTTCATGCGGCCCCTTCAGACTATACCCAGTTCATGGCCATCACGGCTGAACCTCTGGTAGACCTGCAGCATATTGAAGAAGTCCTGCTTCTGGAGCCAACGGGGCTTGCCAGCTATATGATGAATCAAAACGACGCCCCCTTGGATTTCGTCGGACCGCCACCGCCTCGAACCATAACGCCATGAAGATCATCTATGAAACACTCTGGTGGGCAGCTTTTCTGGTCTGTGGTATTGCCTTTCAAACTCTTGTGCCCAAAGTTGACGTACTGACGGGAGGAGTAATCATTTTGTTGCAGGAGAGAAATTACAAAAATCTGTGCTGGCTGCTGCCCGCCTGCATTCTCCTGCAGGAGGGAATGGGCACACGGGAATTTGGTGCTGCCATTCTCTGGTACGCTGCGGTTATCATTTTTTTCAAAGCGGGACGCTGGCTCTTTGAGGCACAAAATTTCCTGTTTGTTTTCCTCCTCTCAACTTGCTTGGGGGCAACGTCCTATGCCCTGCACTGGCTTTTAGCCCCTTTGCAGGATATCGCATTCGACACGCAGAATGCTGTGAATGCTAGTCTGTTACAAGCCATCCTGCTTCCCTGCGTCTGGGGAATCCTTGTAACGACGCGTCATTGGAACAAGCATGTTCAGGAACTCTGACATCGCCACCACGCCAGACATCGCCCCTTCCGAACGCAAGGGCATCCGCTCCTGGCTAAAAATCCAGGTTGAAAGCGAAACCTACCAGCCACCACGCGGCGGAGTCATCCTGTTGCAGGTATTGGTTGGCCTCATGTTCTTTGTCCTGATAACACGTTTCTGGTATCTACAAATTCACCGTGGGGCAGAATTCACCAGACAAGCACAGGAAAACCGACTGCGCATCGAGCGCATTTTTGCCCCGCGCGGACGGATCCTTGATAAAAATGGTAAAATTCTCGCTGACAATCGCATTGCCTGGGGGCTCTCCATTGTACGCGAGGATTGCACCGACATCCCTGCTACATTGGCGCAAATCAGCGCCTGGTCTGGCACCCCCCTGCCACAGCTATGGGAAAAATTTCATCAGGACCGCTTCAAGGTCAAGCCCTATGAACCCCTGCTGCTCATCACTGACATGGATTTTGGCATGGTGGCTCGCATAGAATCCGAAATTTTTGCCTGGCCTGGAGTAAAAATTGAAGTTCGCACCAAGCGAAGTTACCCAGAACAGGATCTCTTCGCCCACGTATTAGGTTATGTGGCTGAGGCCAATGAGCAGGAGATCGCCGCCGACAGCGCATTGAGTATGGGTGACATGGTGGGAAAACAGGGACTGGAACTAAAGTTGGAACAGCAACTCCGTGGGAACAAAGGTCTCTACGATGTAGAGGTGGACGCACATGCCCGGGTACTCGGCAAGACCTTACGTGAGGCGCCGCGTGGAGGACACGAACTGCGTCTTGCACTGGACACTGACTTGCAAAAAGCCGCCTGGGATGCCCTCAATGGCGAAGCAGGTTGCATTGTGGTCATGGAACCTGACAGTGGCAAAATGCGCGCCCTGGTCACATCCCCTGCTTATGACAACAATCTCTTTGCTGCCGGAATCAGCCTGAAGGATTGGGACGCGCTGCGCACCAACAAACGCTTTCCCCTGCAAAATCGTGTTATCCAGAGTACCTACCCACCAGGCTCCGTCTGGAAACTCGTGATGGCCACCATGCTGCTCGAACGTGGCGTTCAGCCAAGGGAAAGCGTCTTCTGCCCTGGCCAAGTCAAACTTGGCAACCAGATTTTCCGATGCTGGCGACGCGGTGGGCACGGCTCACAAGATCTTGTCCATTCGCTGATCAATTCCTGCGACGTATACTACTACCTCATGGGAGAAAGGCTGGGCATCGACAAGATTGAAACATTTGCCAAAGCTTGCGGATTTGGCAGTCCCACAGGCATTGACCTCCCCCACGAAAAATCCGGATTGGTTCCTTCTCGTCAATGGAAACGACGACGTTTCGGCCGTCCCTGGGCACGCGGTGAGACCTACAATATATCCATCGGTCAAGGCTTCACCTTGGTGACCCCCGTTCAGGTTGCCGTTTTTGTGTCTGCATTGCTCAACGGTGGAGATTTGCTCAAACCTCAGTTGGTAGATGATGCCCCACGTGAGGTGCGCGGCCGTATTCCGGCAAAACCCGAAACTCTCCGCTTTGTCGTGGATGCCATGCGCCGAACGGCTGCCGGGGGTACGGCCAAGGTTGTGGGTCGCAAGGATGCGGACATGGGTGGCAAAACCGGAACAGCTCAGGTGGTCAAGCTCAAGATGTCCGCCGGAGACCGCCGATTACGCACGTCTGAAATGGAATATGCCCAACGTGACCACGCATGGATAGCCACTTGGGGCACCAAAGACGGCAAATCCTATGTGGTGGTTGTCATGGTGGAACATGGTGGGGGTGGGTCCAGTGTGGCAGGTCCGGTTGCCCGCAAAGTCTACGACCACCTTTTCGGCCCCTCCGGAAGCTCCGCTTCGGCCGAAACGTCCACCGCGATATCTCACAGGCCGACGCAGGGACGAACAGATGGAGAGCCAACCCCATCGTACACCCCGGAACTACGGTGACTACATGGATAAACGACTTTTCACCTACATCAACTGGAGCCTTCTGGCCTGCCTTTTTCTGCTCTATCTTATTGGCGTGGGCAACCTATACTCTGCCAGCGGCACACGTCTGGAAACCGGTCTCGCTGTCAACAGCTTTTACCAACGCCAGCTCATTTGGGGCTTGTGTGGCATTATTTGCATGCTGCTTGCCATGGTTTTTGACTATCGACAGTTGCGCAATCTGGCCTGGCCTTTTTTTCTCGTGACCATTTTTTTCCTGTTGCTGGTACCCATTGCGGGCAAATCCGTTTACGGAGCCAAGCGTTGGATTTCCCTAGGTTTCATGAGCCTACAACCTTCAGAAATGGCAAAACTCTCTGTGCTGATTCTAGCGGCCAGGCTGCTGGCCCGTGACAGCCGCCCCCTCGGCTGGAAAGATTTTTGTGCCATACTCAGTGTGGGACTCCTGCCTTGCACCCTTATCCTCATGCAGCCCGACCTTGGCACAACTCTGCTCGTTCTGCTCATACTTGGAGGAATGATCCTGTTCCACGGGCTCAAGGGTTATGTACTCAAAACCTGTCTTCTGGCCATACCCTGCGTTGCCACATTCATGTGGTTTGTGGGTATGCACGATTACCAGCGGCAGCGTATCTTGACTTTTCTCGATCCAAGCAATGACCCTCGCGGCACGGGGTACCATATCATTCAATCTCGCATAGCCATCGGTTCCGGCGAACTGTGGGGCAAAGGCTTTGGCGAAGGCACACAAAGCCAACTGCGTTTTTTGCCTGAACGACATTCGGATTTTGCCGTTGCTGTTTTCGGAGAAGAATGGGGTTTTGTGGGATGCGTGGCCCTGGTCACACTGTTCTGCCTTTTTCTTCTCTCCATTTTCTCCACAGCCATACAGGCCAAGGACCGTTTTGGCAGCATGCTTGTTGTGGGGGTCTTCTTTTATTTTTTTTGGCAGATCTTCATCAATATGGGCATGGTCATCGGTCTTATGCCTGTTGTGGGCATTCCCCTCCCCTTCATCAGTTACGGCGGCAGCGCCACTGTGGTCAACTTCACCCTGCTCGGCATTGTTCTCAATGTTTCAATGCGGCGTTTCATGTTCAAGGGATGATGTCAATCTCATTGCCTATTGCGGGAAATAGTGTATTCTTTCACAAGAAAGGAATCTGATATTTCTTTTTTTCACAACCAACATGGCCACAATTCTTTCTTCAGGAGGCTTTATATGGCAAACGACTACTTCCACGCGTTAAGAGACGTTGCGCTGGTCATCAATTCCAGCCTTGACCCACGCGATGTGTTAAAAAAAATCACCAAGCAGACAGCCGCCACCATGAGCTGCAAGGCAAGCACCATACGATTGCTTGACAGTACCGGGCACTTCCTCCTGCCCAGCGCCGAGTACGGTCTTTCTGCCAGTTACATGCGCAAGGGACCAGTGGAGATAAAAAACAGCGGTCTTGACGGTGAAGTCCTTTCCGGGAAAACGATACACCTCAAGGATGCCACTGCCGACGGACGTTTCCAGTACCGCGAATCGGCCAAAGCTGAAGGGCTTGTTTCCGTTCTTTCCTCCCCACTCATGGTTAACGGCAAGGCCATTGGTCTTATTCGTGTTTATTCCGACGTGGAACGCGATTTTTCCGATGACGAAGTCATTTTCATGGAGGCTGTGGCTGCCATCTCGGCTCTGGCCATCGAAAATTCCCGCCTTCACGATGCCCTGCGCAACAACTATGAGCTGTTAAGCAAGCACGCATATTCTGTCTACGAGGACTAGCAACCGACACCACTGGTGCAAGACACTTTTTAACCGCAAACAATAACGACAGGGCATCGCCCCCCATTCAAGGATCAGCTCATATGAACAAAATCAGGGTAGGCATCAACGGCTTCGGTCGTATCGGCAGACAAGTTTTTCGCGCTCTGCGTCAAAGCTACAGCGACCGCGTCCAAGTCGTCGCGCTCAATGACCTTTTTGATGCGGAGACCAACTTTCATCTTCTGGAATACGATTCCGTTTACGGCAGGGCAAACTTTGCTCCCGAAATCTCGGGACAAGAAGTGAAAGTCGGCGACTGGAACGTACACTGCTTCTCCGAACGTGACCCCCTCAAACTGACCTGGTCTGCGTACGAAGTTGACGTGGTTGTGGAAAGCACGGGCATTTTTCGCAAAGCCAGTCAGGCTGCCGTGCATATGGAAAACGGTGCCAAAAAAGTCATCATTACGGCCCCTGCCAAGGAAGAGGACATTACCATCGTCATGGGCGTCAACCATGACCAGTACGACCCCTCCAAACACCATATCGTGTCCAATGCCTCATGCACGACGAACTGCCTGGCCCCCATCGCTCTGGTGCTGCAGCGCGCCTTTGGCATTAAGCTGGGCAACATGACCACCATCCATTCATATACCAATGACCAGCGCATCCTCGACGTGGCCCACAAGGATCCCCGCAGGGCACGCGCCGCCGCCTGCAACATCATTCCGACATCCACCGGCGCGGCTCAGGCTGTGGCCAAGGTCATCCCCGAACTCAAAGGGAAATTCTCCGGATATTCACTCCGCGTTCCAACTCCCACCGTTTCCATCGTAGACTTTTCCGGCATTCTGGAAAAATCCACCGATACAGAAA
>JAGAEE010000113.1 GCA_017613295.1 Desulfovibrio sp.
CAGACACGCCTTGCGTCTTGGGAACATCGGCTCCCCAGGGGAATGCCTTTTCTTAGTCTGTGAAATATAGCACGGGGATACTTCCTTGTCAAAAAAAAATTAATATATTATATCAATATGTTAAAAAAAGCACGCCGATTCTTCGGCGTGCAAAGAGACGATAGTGCTCCTGGAGCGATTGAGCTCACCAGTTCAAAGTGGCCTTAAAGGCGCTGGCCAAATCTTCGACGGGGGCATCAACAAGGACGCTGTCTCCCGATGTCATTATGAAATGCTTTGTGTCTGTCACAGTGCCGATACGAGCACAAACCTGCCAGCGGGACACAGCGTCCAGCAGCGGTGCCATGTCTGGTCGCACACTTACGAGCAAACGTCCGGCACTTTCGCTGTAGAGCAATTCCGTAAGCGTCATGGGTTCCATGGCCGGCACACAATCTAAATTCACCTCTGCGCCAAGGCGTCCACCGAGACACATTTCTGCCAGCGCAACGGCTAAACCACCATCCGAGCAATCATGGCAGGCAGCGATGGCGCGCTGCCCCATCAAAGCGTTCACGGCCCTATAACGCAACTGCGAGGCCAGAGCGTCCACATGCGGCACACGCCCACCACGGAGCCCCAATGCCGTAGCTGCCTCGCTTCCTGCCATTTCTCTCCAGGTGGGACCCAAAAGGTAGATCAAATCACCTGGGTGCTTGAAATCAGACGTCTGTGTGGCAACAACATTATGGATAACTCCAATGACAGAAAAGAGCACCGTGGGTGGGATGGAAATGCGCTCACCTCCGCCAAGGTAGTCGTTCTTCATGGAATCTTTTCCAGAAATGCATGGCAGGCCGTATGCCAGAGAGAAATGCCTCAGGGCACGGCAGGCGCGCACAAGCTGTGCCAGTTTGTACCTGCCGTCGGGATTGGCAGCGGAATATACTGGATCACACCAGCAAAAATTGTCCACACCGGCGAGACAATCCGGGTCTGCGCCGACGGCCACGGCATTGCGTATGGCCTCGTCCATGGCGTTAGCCATCATCCAGTACGTGTCGTAATCGCTGTATTTGGGACAAATACCGTGCGCCACCACGATCCCGGCGTCGGCTTCGAGAAGGGGCCGAAGCACACCAGCATCCGCAGGACCGTCACGCTTGACCCCCGTAAGAGGCTTGATGACGCTACCGCCACGGACTTCATGATCATACTGACGCACGATGTATTCCTTGGAACAAATGTTCAAGGTACCAAGCATGCGTTTGAGAAAGTCCGTCTGGGACACATCAGTCACCTCCACGCGTATGTCCTTCACGTCCGGAGCTTGCCATCGGGCTTCCAAATCCAGCTGTGGCACGCCGTCGTGCATGAAAAGCATTGGCATTGAAGCGATGACGCGATCGTGATAACGCACTTCGAAATAGCCGGAAGTGGTAAAAGTGCCGAGCGGCGTGGCTTCCACATCCATCTTGTCGGCAAGGGACAGGAAGTCCTCAAGCCTGTCCGGTGGTACAGCCAGAGTCATGCGCTCCTGAGCTTCGGAGAGCAGAATTTCCCAAGGGCGCAAGCCGTCGTATTTCAAAGGTGCCTTGGCAATATCCAGCACGCAGCCGCCCGTATCCTCGGCCATTTCCCCCACGGAAGAAGAAAGGCCGCCTGCGCCGTTGTCTGTGATAGCGTGATACAATCCCCTGTCGCGGGCGCACATGAGGCAATCGTACATCTTGCGCTGAGTGATGGGGTCACCAATCTGCACGGCTGTGGCCGGGGAACCTTCATGCAGCTCTTCTGATGAGAAAGTAGCCCCGTGAATGCCATCTTTGCCGATTCGTCCGCCGACCATCACGATCACATCGCCTTCCTCGGCCTTCTTTATCCAGCCTGGACGACCATTGATTTCTGCCGGCAACAACCCCACGGTGCCGCAATACACCAATGGCTTGCCCAGATAGCGTTCGTCAAAGACAAGAGAACCGTTGACCGTGGGAATGCCCGATTTGTTGCCGCCATGCTCCACGCCTTCACGCACGCCTTCCAGCACGCGACGGGGGTGTAACAGACGTGGGGGCAGCTTTTTGTCATAAAATGGTGAGGCAAAGCAGAACACGTCCGTATTGCAAACGAGTTCGGCACCCATGCCCGTGCCCATGGGATCGCGGTTTACGCCAACAATGCCCGTGAGCGCCCCACCATAAGGATCCAGCGCTGAAGGACTGTTGTGGGTTTCCACCTTGATGCAGACATCGTAGCCGTTGACAAAAGCAATAACTCCGGCATTGTCGCTAAACACCGACTTGCAGTAATCGTTCGCTCCCATACGCGCACGCAGCAGGGCTGTGGCATCGCGAATACAAGTCTTGTAAAGGTTGTTCACCTCTTCATGACGGCCTGTCTCCACATTCTCATAACTAATTCGCGAGGCAAAAATCTTGTGTTTGCAGTGTTCGGACCATGTCTGAGCAAGGACTTCCATTTCCACATCGGTGGGATCCCCGGGCAGACCCAATTGTGCACGACGTGCGACCTCCTCCGGATCGGTGAACTGACGGCGTATGCAATGCAACTCGTTGACATTGAGCGCCCAGGTATTTTCACGGCTGGTTTTAGCAAGGGTGGCGTCATCCATGGAAGAAAGAGGGACAACGCTTACCCTATCATCGGCAGCGCCCGTAACCTTGGCGGTCTGAGGGACAAAACCTGGTTCTGCGTCCCATTGGGCACGACTTTTCATGCGGTACCGCTGAATAAGCGTATTACACAAAAGATCGCGTGTCGCTGCCTCCACTTGCTCCAGGGTGAGGGGTTGCGCCGGATCACTGGAAATGCGGTACTGCACTGACGTATACACTGACAGACTAGCACGCTCCATGCCCAAAACCATGGCGGCCGTATCACGCGCCGTACGGGCTTCATTATCCGTTACGCCCGGCCGATAGCCCACTTCCACAAACCAGTCGGCATCACTGTCTCCCAGAGGCAAAGGTTCCAGATCCGCCTCCTGCAAAATGGGATCATGCCAGACTCCTTCATCCAGCAGGCGACGAACCTGGACTTCGGAAAGGCCATCCACCGTAAAGACCTTGATACGACGTACCCCGGCAACACAAAGCTGCAGGGCGTCACGCAGATTTCTGGCCGTCTTGCGGCCCAGGGTATCATCCAGTCCGGCACGGGGGCCGGTTTCCACCCGATAGAGCATGGTATCCCTCGCAAAAAATTATTTATTTCTATCGCGTACATAGTCGGCCATCTGGCACAACATTTCGCGCTCAGGCCTGTCGGGGAAGGCTTCCAAAGCCTGACGAGCCACGTCGAGGTAGGCTTCGGCCTGCTGACGCACTCTTACATCAAACCCGGCCGCACGTATACTGTCCGAGATGTGTGCAACGTCGGCATCGGTCATAAGTCCGCCGCAAAAAGCCGCATCAAAGGCCAAGCGTTCGGCATCGTTCAAACTTTCACGATAGAAACGTAACGGCGGGGTAAATTTGCCCTCGCGCACATCACCACCCGTCGGTTTGCCTGTGACACTCTCCGGCGCAAAATCCAGGGCATCGTCCACCAGCTGAAAGGCCATACCCACATTTTCTCCATAGGCAGCCGCAGCCTCCACCTGATGTGCGACTGCACCTGCTGCCAACGCGCCCATTTGACAGGCAGCGCGAATAAGCCAGGCCGTCTTGCCGCGTACCATCTCCTCATACTCGCCGGCCGTCATGTCCACATGTCTCTGGGAGGCTATTTCCAAAATCTCCCCGGCTGCCGTGTGACTGGTGGCCTGAGAGAAGCAGAGGGAAAGACGGCTGTCATTCCACTCGGCCACAAGAGCATTGGCCCCCGCCAGCAGGGCATCTCCCGCCAGAATAACACCGGGTACGCTAAACAGGGTATGCGCCGCAGGTTTGCCCCGTCGAGTCAATGCGTTGTCCAGCACATCGTCGTGCAGCAGTGTTGCTGCGTGCAGCATTTCCAAGGTAATGGCCAATTCCTTGATTTTGGCGTCATCACGACCCAACAGACGAGCCGTAAGAACAAGAAGCATGGGGCGCAAACGCTTGCCACCGGCTTCAAGGATATGCCGCGCCACAGGTCTGGCGGGCTCCGGCAGCAAGTTCACTGCACGGAACAGTGCGTTATTGATAGCCGGCAGTTCCAGGGCAAGACGTGCTTTCAGGGCGATATTCGTGGGCATGTTTTCAAATGAGGTTGAGTGCTGGCAAAATGCGAGACAGGGAGCGCAAGGCTCCCGGGAAATCCTTTTCATCCTTGGCGCGTGGTCCCACCTTGTTGGAGACGCAGCGCAATTCCAGGCAGGGGACATTATGCCTCGCACAGGCATAGGCAACGGCAAAGCCTTCCATATTTTCCAAATCAGCTCTGTAGCGGACACGCATGTCCGCAGCTCTGGCAAAGCTGGCACTCACGCCGGCCACTGTCAGGGAACGCGCTGGCAAAAAATCACTTTCCCGACAGCGCACACCCGCAGAAGCCAGTTGCTCTACAGAAGGCAAACGCAAACGCTCTCTCACGGGCTGTGCCCCTTCTGGCCGCCACTGTGGGAAGCCAAAGGCTCCAGCCGTGACGCTCTGCCCATCGTTCAGGCCGTACTCTGGCCAGATTTCCTCATATACCATACACATGCTGTAAAGGGGAAATGCGCCAAGGTCAAAGGCTCCGGCAAGACCAGTCACGCAAACAGCCCTGAGAGGGGTGCCAGACCGATCACACGAGGCCAAAGCCTTCCCCATGGCCAAAGCCGCATTGACAGGCCCCACACCAAGGATACAACAGAGGCCCTGTCCGCGTTTGAGAGACAACGGCCATACAACCATTTCGGGCCAGCCTTCCGCAGCTTCCGTGCGTTCCTCATCCGCCGGGAAGCCCGGTGGCGTAAAATGCGGAACAAGTGCGGCCAGTTCACGCCCTGTGGCTGCACAAAACATCAGACACATGCCTTTCTCCCGGCCAGAAACGATCAAAAATCACCCTCGAAGGCGGTCGACCTTTGGGCAAAAGCCTTTACAAATGACAAAATATCCGTCACCAAACAACATGCACTTTGACACACAACTCTTCCTACGCGCACTGGGTTTGGCGATTGTTCTGGAAAGCCTTTGCTGGGTTATCGCGCCCGGGGCCATGCACCGCATGATGCAAACACTGCTCTCTTTGCCAGAACAACAGCTGCGGTTTGCAGGACTCACAGCGCTGATCTTCGGGATGCTTTTGATGACGCTGACCAATGCCTGACATGACGCCAGCTTCTCACACTGTTCCGTGCATTCTGGCCAGACAGACAGGTCCATGCTATAGAAAAGCAGCGGATCCCTTCTCTCCAACATGCAAGCAAACAATCCCCGATGTCAACTTCCTGTGCCAGGCACGAACAAAACCCACCGTGCGAAGTTCCTCCTCAAGACGGGCAGCAGAAGGAAATTTACGTATGGTTTCGGCCAGATAGTCGTAAGCAGCAGAATCCCGTGAAAAAAGACGTCCCACACGTGGCAGCACATGATTAAGGTAGAAGTTGTACAAGCCGCACCAGATGCGTTCCTGTCCTGAACCGAATTCCAAAATACAGGCGCGGCCCCCCGGCTTGAGCACACGCAACATTTCCGCAAACGCTGCAGCTCGGGGCTCAATGTTACGGATGCCAAAGGCCATCGTCACACTGTCAACACAGGCGTCCGGCAAGGGCAAGCGTTTGGCGTCTGCCACCACAGGCAAAATGCGCTCTGAATTCGCACCAGTCAGCTTATGTCTGCCACGCTCCAGCATGGGCGGACAAAAATCCATAGCGGGCACAAGAGCCGAAGGATAACGGCGACGTATGGCAAGAGAAACGTCCAACGTGCCCGCCGCCAAATCCAGCACGATGCCTGTCTCGCCCATGCGTACGGTTTGTGCCAGCACGTGACGCCAGTACTGGTCCAGACCCAGACTGAGAAGTCTGTTCAACAGATCGTAAAAAGGCACAATGCGACCGAACATCCCCGCCACGGCCGTATCGTGAGGCCGATACTCATCGCCTGACGGACACTGTGCTAAAGAAGATTTGCAAGATTCTTCCACGTCAGCTTTCCACCGCATCATGAGGCTCATCCGCCATGACGGCCTCTCGCACCACCCTGTACACGGCCGGGAAAACCTCGGCAAAATTACCGGGGGAAACCGTACGCGTTTCGATGAATTTGGCGGTCAATTCCTTGGCCACCTGCAAGATTTCCTTGCTGTCCTTGTCCATGCGAACTCCCGCTTCCGGTCCTTTACCGGTACGGCTGAAAAAACCCGTCCTTATGGGGAATGGCCGAGACCCACAGTGGGAAGAGCCAGGACGGGTTAAGGAACGGAAACGTCTGCCCCCGCCCCTTTTTTTTACGATGGATTGCAGGATTCAACTGAAAAACAATGATACCATATTCGTTCCGCTATTCCTTGGCAAGAGTCTCCGGGGCAGTGCCAGAGGACATCTGTTCGAGCAGACGGCTGATTTCTTCGCGCAGTATGCGTGCTGCGGCAGCGGCTGCGGCTTTTTCCACCTTTTCGTTGAATACCGGCTCAAGCGCGTCCACACGTTTTTCCAGGGCGTCCATGCGGGCAGCGTTGCTGCGTGCCACAGTAGCCACAGTACGTATGTGTTCCTCTGCCGTCGTCACATCGGCAACGGTCTTTTCCACAGAAGACCGCTCCGCTAACTGCCGTACGGACGCCGCCTGCGTTTCCACAAGTCCTTCCAGGGTGGCAAGGCGTCCTCCCGTTTCCTGTAGCATCTGTTCACACTGCGCCACACGAGGATCCTCCACGGGGACAGACTGCTCCAGAACATGTTGCGCCGCCAGAGACGCACAGTCAACAAGCCTTTCGTGCATGGGATGACCTTCCTCAAAAAGCGCGGCCAGGCTCTCTTCCAAAGAAGCTGCGTTTGACTGTCGCTCCGCCACACCGGCAAGAGCTGCTGCTTGTGCGTGCACCACCTTCTCCAAAGACGTGATACGCTGTCTCGCCTCCTGAACGGCCTGTTCGCACTGTGCCAGTCGAGCCGTGAGCTCAGCCACGGCCTCTGCCGCTTCAGCAGCTCTCGATGACGCCTCAAAAGCTTGTTCCCACGCTGTCACCGCCTGGGAAGAGGCTTCAAATGCCTGGGCGGCAGCATCCACAGCCTGAGCCTGGGCAGCCTTCAAATCTGCGGCCTCCAATCCCGTTTGCCCGGTAAGCCCCGTTCCGGCGACCACGGGCGTCTCCGCTGTTTCATAGGTGTCTGGCATTTCTGAAGAGGTCTCTGGCATTTCTGAAATGTCAGACAGGTCAGGGGGTGGCGGCACACTTTCCTCTGTCCCGACAGCCTCTTCTTCCGAAAGAGGTGTGGAAATGGGCGGTTCGCTTTCCGCAAAAACGGCGTCCACATCTTCCACGGTATAGGCCTTAGACGCTTCTGTTTCCGCCTCTGGCTCCGCAACCGGTTCTGAAGACTCAGGCGACGGTGCGTCCAGTTCGTCGGCGGTCGGCGCAGGCGCGGCGGCTGGCGCTTCCGGCGAAGGGGCTTTCGGTTCCGCCGCTTGCGCCAGCAACGCGTCCAAATCGTCGGCGGTCGGCGTCGGTGCGGTGGCTGGCGCTTCAGGCACAGGGGCTTTCGGTTCTGCCGCTTGCGCCAGCAACGCGTCCAGATCGTCCAAAGCCGCGTTCTCACTTGCGGCCGAGTCTGATGTAGGAGCGGCTGCCTGAGGCTCTGGATCGGGGGTCGACGCTGCCGCCAACAGGGCATCCAAATCGTCATTCAGGGAATCCGCCGCCGACGGTGTGGCTTCAGTTCCCCTTGACGACGGATCGGCTGCTCCGGAAGCAGCCTGTTGACCATCAATGGCAGCCAGAAGGCTGGCAAGCCCTTCTGGAGAAATGCTGCTATCGGGGTTTCCTTCCTGAGGGGTACTGGCCGCTTCGTGGGCATCTAGACTGTTCAGCATACTGTCAACGGCCTGATCCGCCGTCTGCGCAGAATTCATATCTCCAGAAGGCTGAGGAGGGATGTCCAAAGAATTCAGAAGATCATCCACATCTCCCATTCCTGGCATATCCAACTTTTCATGAGGATTTACCATTTGTCCCTGCGGCGGAATCGCCGACATCTCGTTACCGACCGCGTTCTCCTGTGCAGGCGGTTCCCCAGTCGCCTCCGGCCCGACACCCTGGCTGTTTTCGTCAGAAGCAGGCTGTTCCGGCATGTCCATCTGTGCGAGGATATCTTCAATATCACCGTCAATGGCTTCCTTGCCGTCGTTCAGGGAATTTAGCTGTTGCTGAATGCTGTCGTCCGCGCTGCCAGAGGTTTTTTTTACGGACTGGTCAGCCGGTATACTGCCTTTTTCTATGAGTTCCGTAAGGTCTATGACCTGTTCGTCAGTATCAGCGGTATTATCGGCAACCATGCGCCACCTCACAGAATTTGAAAAAGCGGAATACCCCGCCTAAAAAATCATCGTGTTCTCTGGAAAGAACGGCCGTTTTTCGTAACAGTTTATAGGAGAAGACGCAATGAGCGCCTATTCCGCATCTTCTGCATGACCTGAACGATAGGCTGCGGACACGTCCTTTTTCCGTTCATAGCCCCTCGGCGTCAGCATGTAAGGCCCCACAACACGACTTTCAGTATTTCCAACAAGGCAAAGGGAAAGCATGTCCACCTTGCTGACATCAAAATTTTGCAACGGATAGACACCGACTTCCTGTTCCGGCCGAAATGCCTGACGCACCAACCCCACGGGACAGTGTGGACTTCGATATCTGGCAGCCAGCTGAAGAACTTCAGCCAGATGGTCCGGTCTGCCACGGGAACGCGGATTATAGAGAACACACGTGAAATCTGCCTCCAAGGCGGCCTTGCACCGTTGCAGGATGACGCGCCAGGGTGTCAAGAGATCACTCAGACTGATGCAAGCAAAGTCATGGGTCAGCGGTGCGCCAAGAAGGGCTGCGGCTGCGCAGACCGCAGGCACGCCAGGCACGACATCAAAGGGAATTTTGCCCACAAGATGTCGAGCTTCCAGCGTTTCCAGCGTCAGGCCAGCTAGAGCGTAAATACCCGGATCCCCTGAGCAGACCAGGGCCGTGGGCACTCCGGAAACGGCCATGCTAACGGCTGTCTCGCAGCGCTCCCGCTCCTGCCTCATGCCAGTAGAAAGGCATTGTCTGCCATTCAGCAGTTCCGCAGGGACAAGACTTATGTAACGGTGGTAGCCAACTACACATCCCGCTCCTTCCAGAACCCTGCGTGCCTGCGGAGTCAGGCAGTCGGCGGACCCCGGGCCAAGACCAACGACATGCAAACTGGCAACGCTCACGCATTTCTCCTCATGGACATGGCCACGGCCATGGTTATTTTCCCCCGAATCGCCATTTTGGGGACCAGCAGACGGCCACTGCCGTCTTTGCCGGCGGCAAGCATCGCTGCCGCCTCACAAACGCTGAAGGGTGGAAGACCGAAACGTCGACCAGCCGCTTCAGAAGGGTGTGGCACGTAACAGTCGGCCAGATCCTCCGGTGTAAAAGCGTACAGTGGCTGTCGCAGTTGCTCTGCCAGTTCCCTGAGACCGGGTTCCTGCAACTTGGCGTCCACAGTGGCCAGGCCGACCAGAGACAATGGCTCCAGATCATACTGTTGAAACACGGACTGAAAAGCCTCTTCAAGCTGAACCGCCGACACTTGGCGACGGCAACCTACCCCCAGAAAGAGGCATGGCACGGCCACGCGCAGGACGTTCGTCTGGCTAGGCAGACGCTTCCAGTGCGCCGCCACCATCGGCAATGGCGTGCCCTCCTTTTTCTGAGCGGGTGGCACCTCTTCCCTCACAGGCAGGCGATGAAGCAAGGGATGATCGGGCACGGCGCCACAGGGATCCCAAAGGTCCACCCTTTTTCCGTCCAGAAGCAGCCCCTGCACGCGGGGCAAAAGGTTCCAGTCAAGAAGGCGCAGACCGGCGTTGCGCAATTCAATGTCCAGAGCGGGCTGTTTCCCCACATCCGAGGCTGTGGTGATAACGGGCGTGGCGTCCAGCAGCCGGGCCACATGACGAGCGAGATCGTTGCCACCTCCCCAGTGCCCGGAAAGCAGGCTGATGACATGTCTGCCTGCCGTATCCAATACCAACACAGGAGCGTCATTACTCTTGTGTGTCAAAAACGGCGCCAGGCACCGTACGGCAATACCTGCCGCACCCAAAAAGGCATGGGCCGAAAAACGGAAATATGTGCGGGACAATACGGCTTTCAGGGAATCAAAGGCATGGGCATCCTCCGGACAAAAGCGGGCTGGGACAAAAAGCCGGCACTGTCGCAACTCGGATGCCAAAAGGCTGAAATCTGTGTGCGGCAAATTCCACGGATGTGCCTCAAGGCTCCTGGCCAGTCGTCGCGCCAGCGGCAGTGCGGTGGAGTGAAGGGCATAAATGGCCAGCACGCGCTCCCTGACGGGCAACGGGTCAGAAACGCACTGCGGAAGCGGCATCCAGCGTCCTGCTAAAATCTTCGTTGGTATGGGCAAAGGAGACCATGCCGGTTTCAAATGCGGAGGGGGCAAGATAGATTCCGCTGGCACGCATTTGCTTATAAAAAGTAGTAAAAAGCTTCGGATCGCACCTCAGGACGTCCGCATAATTGCCCACAGCTTCCTCGCAGAAAAAAATGCCAAACATGGAAGCTATGGTGGGCACCTGAACGGGCACGTTTTTGGCCTTGAGAATGCTGAACAACTCCTCGGCAAAACGTTTCGTGCGTTGTTCCAGTGCTTCGTAGGAGGCCGATTTAAGGAGACGCAGCGTCGCAAGACCGGCGGCCATGGCCAGGGGATTGCCCGAAAGTGTGCCCGCCTGATACACGTCACCGCTGGGCGCAACGCGCTCCATGAAACGTCGTTTGCCTCCAAAAGCGCCAACAGGCAAGCCACCGCCGATAATCTTGCCGAAGGTGGCAAGATCCGGATCGATGCCAAAGCGAGTCTGGGCACCACCGAAGGCCACTCGAAAGCCGGTAATAACTTCGTCGAAAATGAGCAGGCTGCCATATTGTGCTGTTATGGCGCGCAAGCCCTCAAGAAATCCCTCGTCCGGCAGGACCAATCCCATGTTGGCGGCCACGGGTTCCACAATGACGGCCGCGATACTCTCCCCATGTCGCGAAAACACGTCTTTCACGGCGGCAGAATCGTTATAGGGGGCCAGCAGGGTGTCAGCCATCACGGCGGCAGGCACACCAGGTGTCCCGGGAATGGAGAACGTGGCCAGCCCCGACCCTGCGGAAGCAAGAAAGGCATCGGCATGACCGTGGTAGCACCCCGTGAATTTCAAAACCTTGTCGCGACCAGTCACGGCCCTGGCCAAACGCAGGGCACTCATGGTGGCCTCCGTTCCGGAGTTGACCATACGCACCATTTCCACGCATGGAAGGGCGTCCACCATCTCCCTAGCCAGAGACACTTCATCCGGGCAGGGTGCCCCATAGCTGGATCCACCTGAAGCCGCGTCACACACTGCCGCGGTCACGGACGGTTCGGCATGCCCCAAAATCATGGGTCCCCAAGACAAGACAAAATCCACATATTCGTGGCCGTCCACTTCCCACAAATGACTGCCCTTCCCCCGTGCAATGAACAAGGGCTGGCTGTCCACATTGTGACAGGCACGCACAGGGCTGTTGACGCCACCGGGAATAAGCTCGCAAGCCCGTGAGAATAGCTGACGGGATTTCTCGTCCATAGGAACTCCTTGTCAGGCGAAGTATGTCATGGATATTTTTTTCAGTTCTCTGAGCGTACGCAGGACGGCATATTCGCGAAGGGACGTGGCCTTCATGATATCGTCCACCACCCGACGGCATTCTGACTCACTGTGCCCGTGAATCATGGTATACAGTTCATATGGCCAATCAGCAGCAGGACTTGGACGGTAATAGACATGGGAGACATGCTCGTGACGTGCGGCCCTTGTGCCGCACTCCTCCACTTGATCCGGTCGCACCTTCCAGCCGACCATAGCATTGTGCGCCCATCCCGTACGCTGGTGCCTTATGCTGGCTCCGAAACGCCGAATAGCGCCGTTTTCTTTGAGTTCGACGAGCAGCTGAATGACCTCGTCTTCCGTCATTTCCGTCTGTCGGGCGATGTCAGCATAGGGGGTGAGAGAATCCGGCAGATTGTCTTGCACTATTCTCAGGACAGCCTGCTCGGCGTTGGAAAATTGACGACGCATTTTTTCTCCATGGGCTGCGCCACAGCCCTGCATTGCCTAGAGGCACGGCCCCCGCAGAGAAAATCCACGGAAGGCCGCAACGCTCCCGTTTCAACTATCGAGAAAACGAACGTGCGAAGAGATTCTGTATGGCTACACGACCGTTGTCTTCAAGAAAACGCGTGCCAGTGGCGGCAAAATGCGCATGACTGATGACCGGATCATCGCATTGCACCCAGCTGTCCTTCTGCCAGTTGAACCAGGCATTCTTCGGCTGGTCAAAAACCAGAAGTGGTTTGTTGCAGATCTTGGCGAACTCCGCTCCCCAGCCGGTACCGCCCTTGACCGTGCTGTCGGGCTGAATGGCGCCCACCACGATGATCTGCTCCCCACTGCTGACCTGCCAGCAAATGGACTGCAAGACCTTTCGGAACAGGGGGGCACGCGTATATTCACGATTCATGAGCCGCGAGACATAGGTCAGGCTGACATCCTTGAGAGACAGCTCCTCGTTGGTCAACACACGCACACCGCGAGTGCGTTCGATCTGATGCCCTTCAAAACTGTAGTTCACTTCCTCAATACCCCAGCTTTCGGCCAGTGAGCCAAAAAACTGTTCCGTTCCCGAGGCGCCTCCGCTGTAAAGCACACATTGATGGGGGGTAAGCATGTCGGCCTCCTGAAAATGTCAGAAAAAGACTGTAAACCGATTATGGCAAAAAGGGACAATGGACAAAATTCCACAAGAAAGCTGTTCAGCCTTTGTAAGGAAACAGCCGGTTCCGCCCCTGGGGGAAGAACCGGCTGCGCTTTGTCAACCGGATCGCAGAGCAGCAAGCTCTGCGAAAGGCCCTGCCTCAACGTGGGCAAGGCATTTTCCGTACCTGTATGCTAGTAAC
>JAGAEE010000114.1 GCA_017613295.1 Desulfovibrio sp.
GGTATGCCTTCGCAAGGGCGAGGCAGGCAGACCTGTCAACCGTCAGACTGTCCAAGTCGCGGGCATTGACCTGGATGACGCGCGCCCCGCTTTCACGGGCCAGGCGCAGGTCGATTGCGTCAAAAACTTCTACCACGACCTGCATCCCATGCGCCTCCGCATCCTCTCTCAGCCGACGTAGCAGGTGTGCGTCTGGGGTGAGACGCACAATAAGCAGCAGGGCTGAGGCCGGAGTTGATGCCGTGGCCCGTACCTGTAGGGGATCGAAGATAAAATCCTTGCGCAGAAGGGGAGGGCGCGGGCCATTATACAATGAAGCCTCGGCTGCGCGCTCCAGAAACTCCAGTCGCCCGTGGAAAAACCGCTCCTCCGTCAGGATGGACAGGGCCGCAGCTCCGGCGTCGGCATACTGCCGTGCGGTCTCCTCCACCGACAGATCCTCACAGATAACGCCGCGCGAAGGCGAGGCCCGCTTGTACTCCGCGATGACTGCCGGCAGTCCCCTTCCCGGGGACGTCCACAGGGCCTCAGTGAAAGCGGGGCGGTGTCCAGGGTACGGGGGTGGCATTTCTCCCCGTTCCGCCGTCCGGTGCAGGGCCTTCACTTCCTCAGCCTTGGCCCGAAGAAAGCGCTCAAGCTGCATTAAGCACCTTCCTGCCCACGCCTGCGCTTACTGCCTCGCGGGCGCGGGCCATGCACAAGGCCATGTCCTTTCCACCCTCCAGCAGGTACACGGCAAGCCCCACGTTGAGCGTAACCATGTCCATCATTGGGCGCGGCCCCTGCCCGGCAAGAATCTCCTTCAGCACGGCAACGGCGTGCTCTTTGTTGCGCACGGCCAGTTCCTCCTCGGTGCAGGAGGGGATGCCGTAATCCCTCGGGTTCAGCGTCATGTTTGTCACTGTGCCGTTTTCAAGCAGGGCCATGACGGTGGGACCGATGGGGGTCACCTCGTCGTAGTTGCCAGAGCCGCAGACCACGGCGGCGCGTTGCAGGGGCGACTGTACAAGAGTGTCTGCCACAAGTCCCACCAGCTCGGGACGGGCCACACCCATGAGCAGGTGGCTGGGCCGTGCGGGGTTGATCATGGGGCCGAGGATGTTGAACAGCGTGCGTATGCCCATCTGCTTGCGTATGGGCCCCACATTGGCGAAGGCCGGGTGGAAGTACGGCGCGAACATGAATGCGAAGTTGCGCTCCTTCACCATGCGTGCCACAGATTCCGGGTCTTTCTCCAACGGGATGCCAAGACCTTCGAGGGCGTCGGCAGCGCCGCACTTGGAGGAAACGGCCCGATTGCCGTGTTTGGCCACCTTGTAGCCCATGCCCGCCAGCGTAAGGCAGGTGGCCGTGGAGCAGTTGAATGAATTGCGTCCGTCGCCACCGGTGCCCACCACGTCGATTGCCGCCTCGGTGATGCCGTCCACGCGCACGGCGCGGGCCAGAGCCGCACGCACGGCGTGGGCCAGCTCCAGTGCGCTTTCGCCCTTGGCGCGCAGGCCCATGAGGAAGGCTCCCGCTTGCGCCGGGGTCATTTTGCCGTCCATGAGCGCACCAAAGGCGGCGGAGGCCATTTCCGCCGTGAGATCCTCCCTGCGACCAAGCCGGTCAAGGATGACGGCGAAATCTGTCTCTTCAGCGCCCGTGCCAATGATCGCCTGAGGGAAGTTGCTCAGCAGGCGCAGTCCGTCGGGCGTGAGTACCGATTCGGGGTGGAACTGCACGCCCACCCATGGCCGGTCATTGTAGCGCAGGGCCATTACCTCTCCCTCCGGGGCGCGGGCTGTCACCGTGAAGCGGGGATTTTCCGCGTCCTCGTCTGCCTTAACCACCAGAGAGTGATACCGCCCCACGAGCAGGGGGTTGGGTAGCCCCACGAAGATTCCCATTCCGTCATGCACTATTTCTGACTGCTTGCCGTGCATGATGCACGGCCCCACTTCCACTTTGGCGCCGGCGAAGAGGCCGAGTACCTGATGTCCCAGGCACACACCCAGCACGGGCACGCGCGGGGAGAGGCGCTTGAGGAACTCCAGACAAAGCCCAGCGTTCTCCGGCCTGCCGGGGCCGGGCGAAATGCAGACGGCGGACAGATCCGGGTTCTCGGCCATGCTTGGAAGGGCCGGATCGTCATTGCGCATGACAACGGGCTTGCGTCCCAGCGAGTAGAAGGCCTGCATCAGATTGTAGGTGAAGGAGTCGTAGTTATCGATGAGCAAAAACATTTTCTTCCTCCTCTGCGTGCAGTGCAAGGCGCATGATGCCCGACTTGTTGCATACTTCCTTCCATTCCGCATCCGGGTCGGAATCATGCACGATGCCGCCACCCGCCTGCCAGAAAAGCCTGCCCTCGCGGAGCCACATGCTCCGGATGGTTATGCCCGTATCCAGGTTAACGCTGTCCTTGTCCAGTCCAAGCCAGCCGATGCAGCCAGCATAAGGGCCGCGGGAACGACCTTCTAGCGTGCGGATGATCTCCATAGCCCGGATCTTAGGCGCACCTGAGACCGTGCCCGCGGGGAAGGTTGACGCCAGCACGTCCAGAGCGTCCAGCCCGTCGGCCAGCTGCGCGCCCACGCGGCTCGTTAGGTGCATCACATGGGAGTAACGCTCAACCTCCATGTAGCGCTCGATCTTTACCGTGCCCTGCCGGGCCACACGACCTAGGTCGTTGCGGCCCAGATCCACCAGCATGACATGTTCCGCGCGTTCTTTGGGATCATCGAGCAACTCCGCGGCCAAGCGGGCATCCTCCAGCTCGTAGTTGCCGCGCCTGCGCGTACCCGCAATTGGAGAAAGCTGCAGTCGTCCCGACGTACAGCGAACCATGACCTCAGGAGAGGATCCGAACAGGGTGATGTCGGGGAAATTCATGTAGAACATGTAGGGTGAGGCGTTGCAGCGCCGCATCCGGCGGTACAAGACAAATGGGTCGCCCGAGAAGGGTGTGGAAAAGCGCACCGACGGCACCACCTGAATGGCCTCCCCTCTCCGCAACAGTTCTTTTACGTGGCGGACATAATCCTTGTATCCCTTTTCTCCAGGCTCCGCCGAAAACTCTTCTGGATTGAGTGTCGGCAAACTTTCGGCTGTTTGCTTCCCCGACATGGCGGCACGGATCTCAACATCACGGTGCTCACCCAGGCTCACCTGGCACAGGCGGTTATACAAGTGGTCAAAAACCAGCACCGTGCCTGGCAGCATGA
>JAGAEE010000115.1 GCA_017613295.1 Desulfovibrio sp.
AAGCCGCAGCAAACCTCCTCTTCCTCGCAGGGCACGTAGTCCGCCGCGTCGGCAATGAGTTCACGGGGCGCTTCGTGCACATTGAGCTTGCGGCACAAATGGCAGGAGGCGTGGTAGGTGACCTTTTCGCCGGAGTTGTTGAAGTCTTCGGGTTTCAGGCCCAGCACGTCGTGCACAAAGGAGCTGAAATCAATGACCTTGGCTCCGAAGGCCTGTGCCTGCAACATGGACGTCGTGCCGTCGAGTATCTCGGCATAGCCGTGTTTGAGATGGCTGGCGCAGCTGGCACAGAGGGTGACAATGTAATCGTAGTTACCGCCCCTGAAGGCGTTCATGTTCTGGTTGGCCACGTCAATGGAGGTTTTCCTCTGACCCATCATTTCCAGTGGCAGGCCGCAGCAGGTCTGTTCCATGGGGAAGTCCACGGCCACGCCCTTGGCGGCGAGCACCTTGACGGCGGCTTCCAGTTCCTCGGGATAGATGAAGTCCTGGGCACAGCCGGCAAAGAGCGCCACACGGAATTTCGGATTCTGCACGTGGGGCATGATTTCGGGCCACTTGTCACGGAAGGGCTTTGAAGCCAGGGCCGGCAGGGCCTTGTAACCGTGCTTGCCCAGAACCGCCATGGGCAGATGGCGCATGAACTGCGTGCCGCCGGTGAAGGGCTTGGTGGAGAAGCTCGCAAACTTCATCAGGCTGTGGAACATCTTGCGGTTTTTCATCACCGCGCTCATCAGGGTGCCCTCAATGGGGGAACCCTCTTCGGCATTGAGGCGCGAGCGTATTTCTCGGGTCAGTCGCGGCAGCTCAATGCCGCCGGAGCAGACGTTGGCGCAGGATTCACAGCCGATGCAGTTCTGGCACAGGATGCGCGCCCGGTCATGGCCGTGGAAGAAGTACGTCAGAATCAGGCCGATGGAGCCAATGTAGACGTAGCCCATCTTGTGGCCGCCCACCAGGCGGAACACGGGGCAGACGTTGGCGCAGGCGCCGCAGCGCACGCAGCGGAAGATCTGCTTGAACAGGGGATCCTTGGCGATTTCCGTGCGGCCGTTGTCCAGAAAGACCACGTGCATGATCTTGCGGCCGTTGTCGTTGCCTTCGGCAAAGCACTGGCCCGCACCGCACATGAGCGTGAAGTAGGAGGTCAGCCGCTGGGCCGTGGCGTTGCGGGGCAGCACCTGTACGGCGTCCAGCACCTCTTCCAGTTTGGTGATGAGCTTGTCGAGACCCGCCAGCACCACATGCACCCTGGGTAGCGTCGTGACCATGCGGGCGTTGCCCTCGTTGGTGACGGTGGTCACGGCGCCGTTTTCCGCAATGGCAAAGTTACAGCCGCTGATACCCATGTCGGCCGCAATGAATTTGCGGCGCAGCTGCACGCGGGCCACCTTGACTAGGCGTTGGATGTCCGTGTCCTGTTTTTCTCCCGTCACCTTGGTGAAATCGTCGGCCACCTGATAGCGCGAAAGGTGGATGGCCGGCATGACCATGTGTGAGGGGCCTTCGTGGCGCAGCTGGATGATCCATTCGCCAAGGTCGGTTTCGTCAACGATGAGACCTTCCTTTTCCAGGGCCGTGTTGAGGTGGATTTCCTCGGCGGTCATGGATTTGGATTTGACGATGCGCTTGACGTTGTTCTGTTTGGCGATGTCGGCGATGATGCGGTTGGCGTCTGCGGCATCCTTGGCACGGTGCACGTGCACGCCGCGTTTTTCGGCCTCGGCCTTGAACTTGCTGTACAGCTCTTCCATGTGCTGACAGGCGTAATCCTTGGCATCGGCCACTTTCTTGATCAGGCCTTTTTCGTCCACTTCCTTGAAGACGGCGTCTCGGTTGGCGCGGTAGGACACGGCAAAAGTGTCCAGCGTGCGGCGCAGAAAATCGTCGTCCAAGGCCTGGTCAATTTCCTTGTGATACCCAGACTTGCTTACAAGGGCGTCATGCATGGCTTAGTCCTCCAGAAGGATGATGTGCAGTTCCAGCGGTCCATGCACGCCAACGGCGGCCACCCGCTCAATATCGGCGGTACGGCTGGGTCCGGTAATGAAGGTCGTGTAGGTGGGGTCGCCGTGGCCCATGCGCTCGCGCAGCTTATCCGCGATGGAGGGCAGGTCCGGGTAAATGGTGGATTTCTTCAAAAGCAGGACGGAAATTTCGGAAATCATGCCCGAAAGGCGCACGTCCTCATTGTCCGTATTGCAAAGACAGGTGCCGCTGGCGGCCACTCCCAGTTCGGCCAGTCCCACGCCAACATCTATGCCGGCAACATATTTGCGCACGTTGTCGCGCAGACAGAGGAAACCCTTTTCCTCACAGGCCTTGGCCAGCGCGGCAAAATCCTCGTCGGCCAGCTGAGGGGCCGCCACGATTTTCTGCACGCGGGTGGGCTGTTTGTTGGGCCCCAGTGGGCCTTTCTGAGTGGCTGGCTCGTCGGCCAGAATTTCCGCCGGGGCCTTGTTGGCGCACACGTCCACCACGTACTGCAACGCCGCTGACATGGTGGGAACTTCCTGCACCACGGCATTCACGGCCTGAGCCTTGGCGGAGAAGGTTTCAACCAGTTCCTGAGGGGTCATACGCTCTCCTTGTGTTGCGTTGGGGTTAGTTCAGACTTTCCGCATACAGCTCTACCGTGTGTTTCACGCGCACGGCATCATTGTTGTGCGATAGCACGTCCTCCAGCTGCATCATGCAGGCCGGGCAACCCGCCGCCACAATCTTGGCGCCCGAGGCGACCACGTTGTCACGCTTGCGTTGACCGATCTTGCGGGAATGGTCGTAATGGAAAAGGTTGAAGGAACCGCCGCAGCCACAGCACCGGTCTGCCTCGGCCATCTCCGTCAGTTTGTAGGCCGGGTTGGCGTTGATGACGGTGCGGGGCTGTGACGCCACCCCCAGGGATTTCTTGAGGTGACAGGAATCGTGGTAAGTGACACTCACCGCGTCGGCCCTGGGCTGCGCCGCCGTGACCTTGAGCACGTCCACCAGGAAGGCGTTGATATCCATGGCCATGTCGGCCATCTTTTTGACAAATCCTTCCTCACCGGTGCCCATACGGTGCGCGTAGCGCGGCCAGTACTCCTTGATGGTCGCCGTGCAGGAACCGCAGGGGCTCAGCAGGTAGTCAAAGTCCCCGCCCTTCAACGCCCGCACGTTGGCCTGCAACTGCCCCAGCATGCCCGTGACGTCACCCGAGGAAAGCGCCGGTATGCCACAGCAGGTGAGCCCTGCCGGCATGAAGACCGCCACCCCGTGATGGCGCAGAACCTTCAGGCAGGCTTCGGTCATGTCGGTGTACATCTTGTCGCCCACGCATCCGGGGAAGAAGGCTACCTTGAGGCCACCAGCTCTGCGCGGCTCGTCGAGCGCGCCGTAGCGGGCGTGTATGGGCGTTTTGGCCAGGGGATGGATGTGCCGGTCGCCCAGCATGAAGTTGAGGAAGGGGGCGCAGACCGTGCCCTGGGCGTCGCCGCTCTTGCGGAACACCAGTCCCTGCATGGGCGCTCCCACGCGCATGGCAAAGTTGAAGAGCTCCGGATGGGGCAGGAGTGTGCGGAAGATCATCTTCTTTACCGGATGTAGCCCAAGGAATTCGTTAACGATTTCACGGGCTTCCATGAAGACTTCGAGAATCTTGACGCCGGGCGGGCAGGCCGCCTGGCAGGAGCCGCACAAGAGGCAGCGGCCCAGCTTGTCCGCCACGGCCGCCGGGTTTTTCAGCATCTCGTGGGCCAGATTGTCAATGAGCGCCAGCTTGCCCCGCGCCACGTCGGCTTCCATGCCGGTGGCGCCATACATGGGGCACACGGCCTGGCACATACCGCATTTCATGCAGTCGGTGATTCTGTCGTCCAGCGTCATGAGGCGCTGGGCCAGTTCGTGCAATGTAGTCATGAAACGCTCCTCGAGCGGTTGCATTGTCTCTTAGGCACGCCCCTCACGGCGAGGGTACGCGCAGCCGGGTCATTTCCGCCCGTCTGAGAACGGGCGGATATCGTGTGCCACGCCTAGATGCCGACCAGTTTCGTGGAGTTCAGCAGGCCCTTGGGATCAAGAGCCCGGCGCAGACGCTGCGAGAACAAAATGGTGCCGCGCGAGGTTTCCTTCTCCATCCATTTGGATTTGGCCGTGCCGATGCCGTGCTCGCCGGAAAGCGTGCCCTTGAGTTTGATGGCCACGTCAAACATTTCGTCGATGGCCTCCTCCACACGGCTGAATTCGTCTTTGTCGCGTTTGTCGCACAGGAAGGTGGGATGCAGGTTGCCGTCACCGGCGTGGCCGAAGGTGCCCACGTCCAGACGGTATTTAGCGGCGATGTCGTTGACGGCCTTGACCATGGCGGGAATTTGGGAACGCGGTACGGTGGCGTCCTCCAGCACCGTGGTGGGTCGGCAGCGGGCCAGCACGGGCAGGGCCGCACGGCGAGCCTCCCAGAGTTTAAATTTTTCTTCGGCGTCCTTGGGAATGTGCACGGCCGTGGCCTTGTTCTCCTTGAGGACCTTTTCCACGGCGGCGGCGTCATCTGCCACCTGGGCTGGGTGACCGTCCACCTCAATGAGGAGGATGGCGCCCGCTTCACGCGGCAGACCGGCCTTGGTGTAGTCGTCCACGCGCACGATGGTGTTGTTGTCGAGAAATTCGAGGGTACAGGGCAGTACGTGGGCCGCGATAATGCCGGCCACGGCGTCGGCGGCGTGCTGCACGTCGTCGAATACGGCCATGCAGGCTTTGCTGGCCTTGGGCGGCGGCACGAGCTTGAGGACGGCTTCGCTGATGACGCCTAGCGTGCCTTCGGACTGCACGATGAGGCCGGCCAGATTGTAGCCGGTGACGCACTTGACCGTACGCGAGCCGGATTTGACAGTGGCCCCGGTGGCGTCGATGAACTCGATGCCCATGACGTAGTCCTTGGTGACGCCGTATTTCAGGCCGCGCAAGCCGCCGGCGTTTTCGGCAATGTTGCCGGCCAGGGTGGAAACGGCCTGAGAACCGGGATCGGGCGGGTAGAACAGGCCCTTTTTCTCCACGGCGGCGGCGAACTGGGCGGTGATGACGCCTGGCTCCACCACGGCATAGAGGTCGTTGGTGTTGATCTCAAGAATGCGGTTGAGGCCGGTGGTGAGGATGACGACCGTGTCCGACTTGTCGGGAATCGTGCCTCCGGAGAGATTGGTGCCGGAACCGCGAACGGTCATGGGAATGCCGTTGTCGTAGAGCTTTTTCACACACGCGCTGAGCTGTTCCCTGGTGGTGGGGCGTATCACCAGCGAGGGCATGACCGGCGGCAGCACCGCAGAGTCATAGGAATAGCTCATGCGATCGGCTTCTGAGCTGAAGACGTTTTCCTTGCCCAGCAACTCTTCAAAATCCTTGATCAATGCCTGGCTTGCCATAAAGCCTCCTTCCGGAAGTGGTATGTCGTGGGGCCGCAACGTCGTGCCCCTGTGCGCCATATTGCGTCATATGTCCTGCGTAAGCGGGAATCGTGTATCATAGACTATACACATAATCCACCTTGCCCACCATAACCGGATTTGTCAACTTTGCCTAGTGGGCAGGTGCCGATAAATTTTGAAAAGCGTACTTGGAGTCTTGTTTTTTATGGCGACGTCATCGCGGTGCCACTGGGGAGGGGGTGGCTGCGCTGTCACCAAAGAAGCGCGAAGCTGGAGAGCCTTGGGCAGTTCACGCATGGCCGCAGCAAGGACGGAGGTGGCCATGTCGTCTGGAATGGTTTTTTGTCCTTAGGGGACAACTTGAAAAATAGTGTGGCTGGATATTCCCCAGGGGCTGGGAGGTCCTTATTGCGCCAGGATCTTCCAGCCTTGTCAACCATCCGTGCTTGGTGTATTGAGGTGTTATGGTGAAATCAATCCTTTCTCCTGTCAACGATCATGTTTTCAAGCGTGTCTTCGGGGACAATCTTCCCGTTCTCGCCGATTTTTTGCACGCCGCCCTGGGCCTGTCTGTTACCGAAGAGGATCTCACAGTCATTGACCCGAATTTTCTTGCTGACAAGTCGGAGGACAAACTCGGCGTGCTTGATGTGAAGGTCGCGACAAAACAATATGGCCTGATTGACGTTGAAATCCAGCTGCAGTGGTTTGGCTATCTCTGGAAGCGCTTCCAGTACTATACGGCCCGCATGTACGCGCAGCAGCTTTACAGCGGTGAACACTACGACAAGCTGAACCGTGCCATAAGCATTATCCTCGCGAACGTCACGTTTCTTCAAGAGAGTCCTGCCTATCACCACCGTTTTTCCCTGTATGATGCTGAGCACGGCATAGCGTACCCGGATTCCATGGAGATTCACCTTTTTGAGATACCCAAACGGCAGCAGGACGGCACTCCTATTTCAGACTGGTTGAACTTTTTTGCCGCTCGCACCGAGGAGGCTTTTATGCAACTCGCTCAGACAAATTCCGCCATAGACAAGGCGTGGGGCGTCATCCGGCGCTTGAGCGGTGACGAACGGGAACGCGAATTGGCCGAACGCCGAGAAAAAGCCCTCCGCGATCAGGCTGCGGCCTATGCCGAGATGTATGACAGAGGCATGGCAAAGGGCAAAGAAGATGGCATTAAGATCGGCGAGGCCAATGGCATCAAGATCGGCGAGGCCAATGGCATCAAGATCGGTGAGGCCAATGGTATTAAGGTCGGCAAGGTTGAAGAGCGCCGTCGCGTGGCGCTTTCGTTACGTAAGCTTGGTGCGTCG
>JAGAEE010000116.1 GCA_017613295.1 Desulfovibrio sp.
CGGCTGGCCAAGGCTCTGGCCTTCGGCCACGGCCACGTCGGCCCCCATCTCGCCGGGCGTCTTGAGAACGGCCTGCATCACGGGGTACACGCTGATGACGCCCAGCGCCCCGCACTCCCTGGCGTGGGCGAAAAGCGCCGTATAGTCTTCCACCACGCCAAAGAAATTGGGGTTCTGCACGATGACGGCTGCGCAGGTCCCGTCCACGGCGGCCATGAGCGCCTCTTTGTCGCTCACGCCGTTCCTCTGCGGCACAAGGCGCACCTCCAGGCCCTGATTGGCCGTATAGGTCTTCAGCATGGCCCGCCAGAAGGGATTGACGGCCTCGTCCACCACAATGGCCTTTCTTTTGCGCACGCGCACGGCCATCATGGCGGCCTCAAAGAGCGCCGTGCCCCCGTCGTAGACAGAGGCGTTGGCGCAGTCCATTTCCACAAGACGGCTTACGGCCGTCTGGAATTCAAAAATGGCCTGCAGCGTACCCTGCGAGCACTCGGCCTGATAGGGCGTGTAGGCCGTATAGAACTCGCTGCGCCCCGCCAGGGCGTCCACGGCCTTGGGGATGTCGTGCGCGTAGTAGCCCGCGCCCAGAAAGGATATGCCGTCCACGCGGTTCTGTGCGGCCAGCCGCTCCAGATGGGTGCAGACGTCGGACTCGCTGCGGCCCCCGGGCAATCCGGGCTGCTGGCAGCGCATGGACGCCGGGATGTCCGCGAACAGATCGTCCATAGTGCGCACGCCGATGACGGAAAGCATTTCCTGCAGTTCGTCCGGCGTATGGGGAATATAGGGCATAAACACTCCTTGCCGTCAGGGAGCGGCGCTCCCTCGGCCAAAATATCCGGAAAACCGGCTTAATGTTCGGAGGCGCAGTGGGTCTCGTAGGCGGCCGCGTCCATCAGGCCTTCCGCCTTGCCCGTCAACTTGACGCGCACAAGCCAGCCCTGCCCGTAGGGGTCGCTGTTGCAAAGCTCCGGTGCGTTTTCCAAAGCCTCGTTGACGGCCGACACCTTGCCGCTCACCGGCGCAATAAGGTCGCTGGCGGCCTTTACCGACTCCACGGAGCCGAATTCCTTTTCGGCTTCCAGCACGTCCCCCACGGGGGGTAACTCCACATAGGTGATGTCGCCAAGGGATTCCTGGGCAAAGGCCGTGATGCCCACCACGGCTTCCCCGCCCTCAATGCGGGCCCATTCGTGCGTTTTGCTGTACAAGAGTTCCTGGGGATTCATGATCCACCTCCTGAATATCAAAAAGATTTATACCTTGCCGATCACCATTTGCGGCGTGCCGTTCCCTGCGTGTAAAAAGGCAATTCCACCCTTTGCGCGGGCAGTTGCGCCCTGGCGGCGCACACCGTGAAAGTCGGGTCTGCGGCGTGGGCGGCGGGCACCCAGGCAAGGGCTATGACGCATCCCAGCGAGGGCGCAAAGGAACCGCTGGTCACACGTCCCACCACCGTGCCGTCGGGCAGGGCCACGGCATCGCCGTGCCGAGCCGCACGACGCCCCTCAATGCGCAGGGGTATCAGCATCTCGTCCGCTCTGGCGGCTCCCTCACGACCCACATAGTCGGCCGTGCTCGTGAGCATGCGGCCCATGCCCGCCTCGGTGGGGGTGTGCTCACCGTCGAGGTCGTGACCGTAAAGGGGCAGGCCCGCTTCCAGACGCAGGGTGTCCCGGGCGCCAAGGCCCACGGGCTTCACCCGGTCATCGGCCAGCAGGGCCTCCCAGAAGGCTACGGTTTTTCCCGAAGAGATGTAGAGTTCATAGCCAAGCTCGCCCGTGTAACCCGTGCGACTAACCAAAAGCTTCTCCCCCTGCCAGCGCGTCTCGCGAAAGGCGAAATAGCCAAGATCGTGAAAATCCTGCCCCAGCACCGCTTCCAGCACGTCCAGGGATTCCGGCCCCTGCAAATCCACCTTGCCGGTGGCCGCCGAAATGTCGCTGAGGGTCACTTCCTCTGGCAAGCGCTCGCGCAGCACCGCAAAATCGTTTACCGCGCAGGCGGCGTTGACCACCATCATGAAATCATCCTGGCCAAAGCGGTAGACAATGCCGTCGTCCAGCACGCCTCCTTTCCCGTTGAGCAGGAAACCGTAGCGGCATCTGCCCGGCTTGAGGGTTTGCAGGTTATGGCTTACGGCACGGGCCAGAGCCGCATCCGCCCCGGGCCCGCTGATGAGAAATTCGCCCATGTGGCAAATATCAAAAAGTCCGGCGTGCTGGCGCGTGTGCACATGCTCGGCCAGAATGCCTTCGTACTGTATGGGCATGAGCCAACCGGCAAAGGGGGCCATCTTGGCTCCGTGCGCCTCATGCCAGGCGGTGAGCGGGGTGCGCAGTTCCGACATGATTTCTCCTTGAGCTTTCCCCGGTAAGGTTTGGGGAAACACGTTCGTGGTGATCCGAAAATATGGCTGCCCCCGGCCGTCGGCTGGCGTCGTCAGTGACCAACAGGAGGCCCCTTGCGGTGAGGATTCAGGCCGCAAGAATAATAACGGTGAAGGATACCTTTTAGCCCTTGAAACTTCAAGCGCCTGTCAACCCGGTCAAGCCTCCAGCGATGACGTCGACAAAGCGGTCTGAAGGCCGAAGAAACGCCGGGCGTTGTCCCCGCAGCACCGCCAGAGCGTGGCCACGTCCTCGCCACGCGCTTCGGCCAAGGCCCTGACGGTAAAGACGGTGAAGGCTGGTTCGTTGCGCTTGCCACGCCACGGCACGGGAGCAAGGTAGGGGGCGTCCGTCTCCAGCAGGAGGCGGTCCCGGGGAATGAGGGCCACGGCCTCGCGCAAAACGGCGTTGCCCCTGTAGGTGACCGGCCCAGGCACGGAAACATGCCAGCCGTTGCCCACGATACGGCGGACCATATCCGGCCCTTGGCCAAAGCAGTGCCAGAGCAGCGGCCAGCCCGCGAAACCCGCGCTCTCCAGTGTCATAAGCGTTTCCTCTTCCGCCTCGCGGCAATGGATGACCACGGGAAGGCCCAGCTCCCTGGCCAGGGAGAGCTGGTCGCGAAGGGCCTGGTATTGGAGTTCCCGGGGGCAGTCGTCCCAGTGAAAATCCAGCCCAATTTCGCCCACGGCGCGCAAGCGGGGCTCGTCAACAAAGGCGGCACGCATGGCGGCGAGACTGTCTGGCGTACACGTCTGACCGTCACAGGGATGGATGCCCAGGAGGAAAAATACCTCGGGATGACCGGCAAACAGATGGCGCCGGGCAAAAAATTCCGTCGGTCCCAGAAACACGTTGCCCACCTGGCTCAATCCCGCACGGCGGGCACGCGCCAGCACCTCCTCCCTGTCGGGGGCAAATTCCTCACCGTCAAGGTGGCAATGGCTGTCCACGCCACCCAGCGGCAGGGCCAGTGTCAGAGGGTCCACACGCTCAACCGATTTTTTGGACATGACCGCCTCCTGCCATCACTGTGCCGCCTGCCGTGGCAAAAGGCAAGCAGGAAACCACCACCAGCGCGTATCACGTTAGTCAGGACATTAGCTCTGCTATGGCCGGCATTGACGCCGTGCTTCCCGTACGCATTCCTGGGCGAGTTCGGAGGCGGCCACACTGCGCGAACCGTTCCCGAGCAGCAGGGCCCGCACGTCGTCGCGGCTGTCCCTCTCGTGCAGGCAGGACAATACGCGGCGCATGACGCCGGGACCGTTGATGCTGGCGTCGACAAAGACGGGAGTGCCGTCCACGTAAGCGTATTTCTCCGTCATGTCCGGAGGCAGTGCCACCGGCCCGCCACAGTCCGCCGCCAGGGGATGCCACAAAAGGTTCGCGGCCCGGTAGCCACCAGGTCTGTCCGACATTTTCGTCTCGCCGCGCGGTACGGGCACGTGCCGCACGACGTCCTCGGCCCAGCGGGCCATGCCCTCAAGATACCAGCCGTTCATAAAATGGGACTGCCCGTACTGCACAAGGTGAAAATACTCGTGCGCGGGGGTGGGATTGCGTCGGGGATCCGTGTCCGTGGAAATTTGCAGTTTGAGCCATTTGCCGGGAAAACGCCGGGCCCCGTTGGCCAGGGAAAATGCGCGCCCGTGCAGGCCGCGCATCCCGGAACGCGCCCGAACGGTCACCACAATGCCGTTCGTGCCCGCATAGCGTGGCGACCGAAGGGGATCGGGGAATCCCAAGTGCTCAAAAGCCTCCCGTGCGGCGGCCAGCTGGGTGGCCATGTCCTCAACGATGTCGGGTATGCCGTTGGCGTTAATGTCCGTGCCGGGCACGGCGTCCGCTCCCTCCACCTCATACACGAGGCGAAAGACGTCCCGTTCATAAACCGCCGCCTCCCGCGCCCACGCCCCAGGCACGCTGAAGACAGAGAGAAGCAGACACGCGAACGGCATCCACCAAACGTCGCTACGATTTCCTAGCCGCACCAATCAGCACCTCGACCACCTTGCTCAAGCCCGTGCCGTGGGAAAATTTGACCAATATCCTGTCCCCGTCATGAATCCAGGCGGAGAGGTCCCACAGCATGGCGTCCACGTTCTCGAACCACTGCCCCTCGAAGTCCTGTGCAAGCTTCTCCCAGAGGGCTTTCATATGCGTTCCGCACAGCAAGACGCGCACGGGGCGTACACGGCGCACGCTCTCCTCAAGGTCCAGATGATACTGCCGGGCCCCGAAAACGCCGACGGGCCGCCATGCCGACTTCCATGAGCGCCTTCATGCCGTCCCTGACAACAAGCTGTGGAAAGCTCTCCGGCAGCCCCTCTACAGGACGCTCCACAATGGCGCCGGCGAATTTGTTCCAGTTTTTCCAGAGGAGGTCGTGCGAATTCCAAAGGCCCTTGGCCCTGATGCGAAGGTGGCGGGCGCAATGGGCTGCCGTTGTGGCCGCAAAGACGACGGGAGCGGGAACCATTGGCAAATATCCCATGCTGGAAATGACGGCGTTGGCGTACCACCCAGGAGGCGGGGGCGTGTGCCAGGTTCCGCTGGCGGCTTCGGCAAGCTGTGCCGGGCCCCAGCAACGACCGGGTTCGCTTTGCAGGGCGCTGCCGGGGAAGTCGATGCGGTAGTAGGGGGAAGGTCTTTCCGGCCGTCGTGGCAGGGGCCGCCGATCTTTCGCGCAACCA
>JAGAEE010000117.1 GCA_017613295.1 Desulfovibrio sp.
CTTTTTGGCCGTACGGCCGTCATGCTCGACGCCCCTGACACGGACATCCGCCTGCTCAATGCCTGGGACAGCCAGGGGCATCTCGCGGCCTGCTGTGTCATGGACTACGCTCCGGAGTCTTTCTGCAGTTACGTCATCGGGGCGCATTCGCGTTGCCACTACACGCCACACGCTGTCGACGCCCTTTTTGCGGCCATGCTGCGCAACGCGCGGGCGGCCGGCAAGGCGTACATACACTTGGGCCTGGGGGTCAACGAAGGCATTGTCCGTTTCAAAAAAAAATGGGGTGGCGTGCCGGTGATGCCGTATACGGCGGCCTCGTGGCAGATGAGCGAGTTGCCCTGTCATCAGGATCTTGCCGCGAAAGGCGTGGTGCGCGAGGCCGTCGATCATACGCTTGCATTGTTGTTGCACAGCGGCGGGGGGGCTGAACGAAGGCAACTTCCGGAGCCACTCGAAGAGCGCCCCTATGCCATGCTGTGGGAGGTACGCAAGGGAAACAATCTCTCCTACCTGGGCGGGACGGCGCACCTGTTTCGCTATTCTTTTGCCCCTTCCTTTCGGCGGTTGTTCCGCAACGCGCAGGTTGTCCTTTTTGAAGGGCCGCTGGACGCCGCCAGTCTGGCTTTTGTGGCCAGGGAAGGTGCCAGTGCGGGCGCAGGGCCTGTCATGGCCGATCTGTTGAATGAAGAGGAAATGCGCCGTCTGGAAAAGGTGGTGAACGGTCCGCAGGGCGCCTTGGCCCGTTTTTGCAACATGGCGTGGCCCCATCCCGTCGACGTTCGCGGCATATTGGCCACGCATCGCCCCTGGGCCGCGTTCTTTTCGTTATACTATGCCTATTTGCAGCGACATGGCTGGAATCAGTCTGTGGATCTGGAAGCCTGGGAAATCGCGCACGACATGGGGTGCCGTGTGCTTTGCATGGAGACCATTGACGATCAGCTGGCTTCGCTGGAGAGCATCCCCCTGGAACGCATTTGTCGCTTCCTGCGTCATCCGGAGACATGGCGGCGGCACCGGCGGCAATCCCTGCAAGCCTATCTTGCCGGCGATATTGAGAAGATGCAGGGTACGGGGACGGAATTCCCCTCGCGTACGGAACGCGTCATTTCCGTGCGCGACGAGGTCTTTCTTGCCGCCATGCTGACGCATTTTGCACAGGGCAGCGCCGTGGCCCTGGCGGGAACGGCCCATTTGTTCCGTTTGCGTGACATGCTGCGCGACCATGGCTTTCGGCTGCGCCAGCTCCAACCCACGTTGTGGCACAGGCTGCGAGCCCGTCTGCGGGGGGAAACATGATACTGTTTCGTGATGGCGCCAGCGTGACGGCCCAGGCCTATGTTATGGAGCAGGTGGTGGGCTATGTCACGTCTGTCGGCACCTTGCGCCCCGTTCAGCGGGCTTCCTGCCTGGCGTATGAGGACGAAAGCCGTTGCGTTCTCGTGGCCTACCCGCCGGAATACGATCCCTCGCTGCCGCCTTCGACTTCCGGGGAAGACGTAACGGCCCTGCAGGCGGCCGTGAAGGAAGCCCTGTGTCGCACGCACTGTGATTCCGTCACGGTACTGGCACCGGTCAGACCCGACTGCGCCCCTCAAGGCGCTGCCGTGCACAGGGACGCCTACGCCTTTTTGCCCCTGCCCTTGCCCGAACCGTCTGGCAAGCTGCGCAACATGCTGCGGCGTGCCGGACGCGAATGCCGCATAAGCGTGGAAGCTTTTGGAGAGGAGCATGAGGGCCTTCTGAGGGATTTTTGCCGGCGTCATGCGCTGGACGAAGCCACGCGGAGCCTGTATGCCAGCATCGGCCGCTATCTTGCCTCCTGCCCGGAAGCCGTGCTGTTTTCTGCCCGGGCCAGAGACGACGCACGCCTGCTGGCCCTGGCCGTGGGGGAGTACGCGTCCCTGACCACGGCCTTTTACATGTTTGCCGCGCGTGCTGCGGGCTGTCCCCCAGGCATTGCTGACGCCTTGCTGCGGGCTCTGGCAGACGAGGCAGAGCGGCGAGGGCACGTTCAGCTCAATCTGGGGCTGGGCATCAACGACGGCGTACGGCGCTTCAAGCAAAAATGGGGGCAGGCACGGCTGTTGCCCTATGTGGAGACCTCCTGGACGCGTTCGCCGCACGACGCGGCTTCGCGCAAGGGCGATGCCGAAACGGGCGTTGCGCCGACAAAGAGCCCCCTGGCCGTCTATGGCACTCCCTCATGGCTGGAGCGATGCCGACGGCTTTTTGCCGGTCAGTCACGCTTTCTCGATTGCGTGCAGGTGGAGGTGTCGTCGTACTGTCCGGGGCATTGCCGCTATTGCCCGCACACAACGCACAAGGATGTGTGGCGGGCACGGCATATGACCGAAGAAACCTTTGCGGCCCTGTATCCCCTTGTGCGTGGGGCTCGGCGTGTCCATTTGCAGGGCTGGGGCGAACCCTTGCTCAATCCCGCGTTTTTTCGTTTTGCCGCTGCCGCACGCCGCGTGGGGTGCGACGTCTCCACCACGACCTGCGGACTGGGCGTGAACAGTGAGGTGGCCCGTCAGCTGGTTGAGTGCGGTCTGGATATCGTGGCCTTTTCCTTGACGGGAGTGGACGAAGAAGGCAATGCCGCCAGGTCGGGGATCCCTTTGGCAGCGGTGGAAGAGGGCATGGCTCGGCTTCAGGAGGCGCGTCGGCAGGC
>JAGAEE010000118.1 GCA_017613295.1 Desulfovibrio sp.
ATAGAGAAAATTCCCTTGCTGTTGTCTTGAAGATGGCTTGGGCTTCATAGAAATACAACTCCATTTCGACCGGATTTTGACATCAACTGTAACATTTCCTGTCGAAAAAGATACAGTATTTCGACAAATATATCAATATATCTCAAAAGGTTATCAATTTTTTAAGGGGTAACGAGTTATTTGGCCGCGGGAGAACCCGACTGCTGTTTGATTTCCGCAATGTTCTGCGCCATGTGTTCCTGGCGGTGTTGTTTCCCAGGGAATGGCCTTTCCCAGGATCCGGCTGTTGATCCTGGATATGGATATCCATCTGCGGGAAGGCTATTTCTATCTGCTCTTTTCTGAACCGTCGTTCGATTTCCAGACGCAGCTCCGTCGCCGTCCTGAACTTCGCGTCATACTTTGCCACCCAGCAGTACAGGACGAAATCCAAAGTGCTGTCGCCGAAATCCCTGAATGCCACGGACGGTTCCGGACGTTTGAGGACTTCCGGATGTCCCGTGGCAACAGATATGAGAGTCTTCATCACAAGCCCAGTGTCCGTGCCGTAGGCCACGCCGACGGGAATGCTGAGACGGACGGTCGGATTGTTGCGCGTCCAGTTGACAAGCTGCTTGGATATGAATTCGGAGTTCGGAATATATATCATGGCATTGTCATAGGTCTCCACCAAGGTGTCACGTATCGAAATTCTGCGGACCCTGCCCGTCACTCCAGCCACTTCGATAATGTCGCCGACCTGCAGCATGCGTCCGAAGATCAGGAAAAGGCCTGAAACAAAATTGCTGACGATCGTCTGCATGCCGAAGCCGATGCCGACGGAAAGGCCGCCGGCGACCATTGCCAGGTTGCTCAGCTCCATGCCGAGCGAGTGCAGGACGAACAGTCCGAAAAACGTCCATGCCGTATAGGTGAATGCCGTCTGCGCCGGCTGGATGAGCGAGGAATCGATGTTCAGGCCGTGTTTTGGCAGGCGCTTGAGAAAGCGCGTCCCCATGATGACGGCGGCACGCGTAAGAAAAAACAGGCTGATTATGACCAGGACGGACAGGAAGCTGAACTGCGTCGAACCGACACGGATGCTTTTGAAAAAGTATTCCTGCATGAGCACCATGCCGCCGGGCAGCGTGCCGATCCACAGCAGCACGGAAATGAACGCCGTCACAAGCATCAGCGGCGCGGCAAGCGCCACGAGAAGACTGGCAAGAACCGCCTGGATGCCTTCTGTCGGCAGATGCTCGTTGAGATAGTTTATTCGCCCGATTCCTCCAAGGCTGACTTGTACGGCAAGGCATATTGACGTGAACAGAAGATAGAAAATCATGCTGATGATATGCAGGCCGCCAAGAGCTAGGAAAAGGCATATCCAGAGAACCACAACGTCCACAGAGCGGACGTATTTTTCCATCTGGAGCGGGGATATGGAAAGCGGCGGCCAGAAGCGGCGCCATACGATGGCCGCAGAAAGGCACGCCAGCCATGCCACAAGAAGGATGGGGCGTATGAGCGGCAGGTACAGGAGGATGTATGCCGCGAAGGTGAGGGGCATGAGACGCAGCAGCGGCGACGCCTGCGCCGTGACTTCAGGGTGGTTGTAACAACGCATATCCCAGGCCAGCAGCGTTATTCCGACAATGGCGCAGAGATTGCCAACGGCCAGGAAAACGCGGAACACGTCGCCTGTCGCGGAGACGGAGCAGATCAGCAGGGATATGCCGAGGAACATCCACGGCAGGCTGACGGAAAAGATATGGCGGGCAGTACGGTTTTCTTCAGCGGCAAACCACCTGCGATACATGGCGAATCCGAGGATCAGGCAGATGGCGGAACTGATAATGAATCGCAGGGATACGGTACGCCACTGGTCCGCGGTGATTGGCAGCTCTATGGGCAGGCGCAGCTTGAGGCCGTCCATGGCAAAGCTCATGCGATGGGAAAGATTCCGCCATGCTTTTTCAGACAGCCATGGAAGAGGCCCCTGCAGATAATAGCTTTTCCAGAGCTCAGGCAGCTTTTGCGCGATATCTTTCTGCGTTTCCTCAAGCCTTTTCGTCATGTTGTTGAACGGGATCAGAGCCGTTTCATATCTGGAAAGCACCGCGCCAATCTGCTTGTGGGTGTTTTCTGTCACCTCTGCAAACTTTTTCAAATCATCATCTTGTTCAACCTTTCCGACCTGCGTATGCAGGTTCTTTTCGATTGGCTCTATTCTGTCCAGTATCTGTTTCAACTCGCCGTATCCTTCCCGCAAAGGAGCAGACAGCTCGTTGATGTCAGCCAGGGCATGCGTGATGCTTCTGTTGACGGCCTCCATGGGATTGCTCCAGTTTTTGTAGGTGGAGGCAAGCACCATGAGACGCCTGGTCTCATCCTCACATGAGGAATAATTCTGTTCAAGATTCGCATTTATGGCGTCCATTTTGGCATCCAGCTGTCCCAATATCCGCCGGAACCCCTGCAGCATGTTCATTTGCGCAGTCCAGGCATTACGGACTATCTCCTGCTTGCGCGCTTTTTCTTCAGTCTTTCCTGCCGCGTCCGTGTCGTCTTCTGCTTCTTCTGGGTCTGCGCCTTTTCCGCCCGGCGTTTCGGAATCAGGAGACCCGTCTTTCCCTGATGCCGCAGCAACCGTGAGCGCCCCTGCATCTGCGGAAGACACGGTTTCCGCAGATGCGGAGAAAAAAAACGCAATAATGATTAACGGTATAATATATTTCAACATAGCATGATTAGTTGTCCTGTTTACATTTCTACTCCGGAACGAAAAACAAATACGATATTTTTTCATAGTTTTTCCAATATAATAATGTTTCTGCATAGAGACGCCATGCCTTTTCTGTTCACGAAGAGGTAAGCGACGAATTTTATATGGCTTCTGCAATTTCTTCCTTTTTTAACATACGTTATATATGCTTGCAACACGTAAAAAAATCCAAAACGTGCACGATATTTGACGTATCGAATTTGAATAAAAATTTATGACAAATGTAGATATTTTGAAAATGATTCGTATATTTGTGTGATAATTGAGATTATTTTTGTGCTATTATCAATGTTAATTCAATCAACTAGCATGGATATAATAACAAAAACAAGATTTACTTGAAAGAGTTTTACATTAGTTTATATTTTGAATAACTGTTTAATTAAAATAAAGTAAGATTTATAATATTTGCCAATAAATATAGATGGTTATGCCTATCGCGGGGGTTCAGATCAACACTTTGTCCTTAAAGAGCGTAATTTTTTGAGAAAACGATGACATAGTGGCTGTAAGCCACCAGCCATTGCGGCTCATTTGATAAGCCGTCAGGTGCGCTTGTCACGACGAATTTTGTTAATAATAGAAACTAGTTGATGCTATTGTACGACAAAAGTTCAGTCAAGATCCCCCTTGCAAAGGGTATTGGCTAGCGCAAGAGCATTTGCGAAATACCCAGCAGCATGATGGCCTGAACCGCCGCCGCCAGGTCGTCGAGCATGACACCCATGCCGTTGTGCCATCGTGGTGCCGTGTCAAAATACCTGGCCGGCTGGATTTTCACAATGTCGAAAAATCTGAATGACACAAAGGCGGCCAGCTGCCATGGCAGAGTGTAGGGGACCGTCAGTTGTACCAGCCATATGGCAAAGACCTCGTCGATGACAATGGAACTGTGATCGTGAACCTGTATGTCATGAGCGGTGATGTCACAAGCCCTGGCGCCCACAAAAAAAGTCACGACAATAATGATCGTCCATACGTATACAGGAAAAAAATCCTTCAGGACGTAAAAGACGATCCAGGCCGCAAGTGTGCCCCACGTTCCTGAAGCAGGGCGCAGGACACCACTCCCCAAAAAAGTGGCGATGACATGCCAGCCCGAGGAAAAGGCAAAGGAAAGGCTCATGGGATGCCTTTTCGAAGGACTGTCTGAGGAATATTTTTCAAACATTCAGTGCCCCATCAGAAGGAAAGATGGCAACCTTTTCCGTAACCCCTCCCTTCAGGCAGGGGCAATCCGCACGGCTCCTATCCGCCGGTGAAAAATAAAAAACTACAACAACGTCACTTCCCAGTTGAAGAGACTCTTTCTTTCCAGTTGTGGCACAGACGCCGGGGGGTGTTCGTCCATATGGGCAAAGAAGCTGTAGCCGGCACTGGCCAGTTCCTGACGCTTTCCCGTGAGATCAAGGGGCCATGCCGGGTACAGCCAGACAGTGCCGCCATAGTGCCGTGCCCAAAAGGGTTCGCCTTTGGGGCTCACAAAGGCTTCATTGGCCTTGACGCCCAGAAGACCAAAACGGCTGATGCCCACGGGCCAGTAGCCAGAAAGAACCATGCCCAGCGGCAGGGGACTCTGCCGTGGCAGAGCAAGCATGTCCGTGCGGGATAGCTCCGGACTGACGAAGGCGCCTGTAAAGCCCATAGCTGCCACCATGCCCAGTGCCGAAGCATTGGCCAGATTGCAGAACGGCCCAGCCAATAATTCCATATTGTCGGGGGGGGCAGGGAAAAAACCCCGCTGCCAGGGAGCGTTGCACACGAAATGCCGTGCGCCCTGTCGCAAAAGCTGATGAACCTGATGGCGCATCGCTTCTTCCTCGTCAGGCCAGATGACGGGAGGAAGCCACCAGGAGATTCGTGGAACCACGGTACGCGAAATTTGGACGTTTTTGGGAGACAGCCATAGAGCTTGAATGCGGTGTCGTGCAGGACGTGTTTCCCTGCCCTGGGGCAGATCGGCTCGGAGGAAAATGTCTGGCCGGGACTTGGGGGGCAAGGGACGTGGCAGACGAGGGGCGCTGTCCACCGGACGGCTCAATCGTCCTGGCAGCAGATCCAGTCTTTGACGCCAGCTGTCGAGAATCTGTAATAGTTCCGGCTCACGCCGGTCAATAAGAAATACTGGAGTACCCGCCTTGGGTGTCTTGTGCCTGGGCAAACGCAGAACAAGACTGCCCCCCTTGGGGATACGGCGTGTCACAGGCAAAGTGGCATGCCAGCGTTCATCTTCTACGCCAACACGCAAATAGTCCTGTGGCAGGAGTTCGAGGAAGGGCTTCACCGCCACGGCACCTTTCTGATCAATGCAAATTTTCCCCGCCAGCAGACCAGAACTGGTCTGCCCGTCGGGTGAGGTGGGGTTACGGTTTTCCCTCTGGGGCAAGAATCGTGCTCGGGTTGGAGCGCGGCCCAGGGCCATTTGCAAAATTTCCTCGGCCATTTTGCGAGTCCTCGAGTCGCCCGGATTGTCCCGCAGCATACGGTAGGCCGTAACCACATGATAGACGTAATGTGGCCCCTTTTTGCGCCCCTCTATCTTCCAGGAAACAAGGTGCGGTATGTCAAGGAGTGTTTTTACGAGAACGTCTAGGGAAAGATCCAGGCAGGAAAACCAGCGACCGCTATGTTCCTTGCCGATTTTCAGGGAACGGAAATGAAGATCGCCACTGCGATCCTGCGGTTTTGTTCCGTTTGTTTCCTTCCTGGGGCGTCCGTGTTCCTCGCGATTCAGGGTACGGCGCAGGTCGGAGGAGACCTGTCCTCCCTGACGATACAGACGCCTGCAAGGTTGGACGCAACGTCCCCGCAATCCGCTTTTGCCACCCATGTAGCTGGACCAGTAGCAACGTCCCGAAACGCAGTAGCACAGGGCACCGTGGACAAAACATTCCAAATCCAGTCCTTCGGGGCAGCTTTCGCTCATGTGGCGAATTTCGTCAATGGAGAGTTCACGGGGAAGTATAACCCGGCTCGCGCCCAGTTTTCGGGCTTGTAGCAAAGCCTCGGGGTGGGTGAGGTTGGCCAGAGTGGAAAGGGAAAGGCCATTTTCGTATCCAGCCTGACGGGCAAGATCAAGGAGCGCCAGATCCTGAACAATAAGGCCGTCTGGGTCCACTTGACGGGCCAATCGCGAGACGAGGCGGTATATCTGGGCGGTTTCTGATGGCTTGACCAGGGTGTTCATGGCCACATACACACGCACCCCTTCGGCGTGGGCCAAATCCGTGAGGCGTGAAAGTTCGGTCAGACCGAAATTCTCGGCCTGCATGCGGGCGGAAAAATGCTTGAGCCCCAGGTAAATGGCGTCGGCCCCTGCCGCCAGAGCCGCCAGAAAGGAGTGACTGTCGCCCGCCGGAGCCAGAATTTCGGGACGGGCCGTCTGTACGTTGCCATGAAGGGCGTCATTCATATGTGGTAATACTCCCTGTACCACGCCACGAAACGCGCTATGCCTTCCGCCAGCGGCGTTGCCGGGGCAAAGCCTGTGGCATTGTGTAGCTCGTCGATGTCGGCCCATGTGGCTTCCACATCGCCCGGCTGCATGGGCAGCATCTCCTTCAGGGCTTTTTTGCCGAGGGCTTGCTCGATCGTGGCAATAAACGAGTTGAGCTCCACAGTGACATTGTTGCCGATATTGTAGATACGCCAGGGGGCGGAGCTGGTGGCGGGGTTCGGAGCCTGAGGATTGAATGCGGGGTCGGATTGCGGTATCAGGGGCATCAGGCGAACGATACCTTCCACAATATCGTCAATGTAGGTGAAATCGCGTCGCATGCGGCCGTTGTTGAAAACCCTGATGGGCATTCCCCGCAGTATGGCATCGGTAAAAAGATGCAGCGCCATGTCCGGCCGTCCCCAGGGGCCATACACCGTAAAGAAACGGAGTCCTGTGCAGGGTATGCCGTACAAATGGCTGTAGGCATGGGCCATGAGTTCGTTGCTTTTTTTGGTTGCGGCGTAGAGACTGACGGGATGATCCACGTTCTGGCTTGTGGCATAGGGACGTGTCGCATTCAGACCGTAGACGGAGGAAGACGAGGCGTAGAGCAGATGCCGCACCTTATGGCGGCGGCATCCTTCCAGAACATGCCCGAATCCCAGCAGGTTGGCCTCAAGGTAGGACTCGGGATTTTCAATGCTGTAGCGCACGCCCGCCTGCGCGGCAAGATTGACCACGTGTGTGAAAGAGTGCTCAGAGAACAAGGACTGCATGCCAGCACGGTCCGCCAAATCAAGCTTCAGAAACGTGAAATGCGTTGCCTGCGGCATGGCCTCCAGCTGCGCCAGACGATCCATTTTCAAATGGACGTCATAATAGTCATTGCAGGTATCAATGCCGACAACACTGTGTCCATCGGCCAGAAGGCGCCGTGACAGATGGTAGCCTATGAACCCGGCCGCACCGGTGACCAGAACATGCATGGACAAACCTCCGAGAAACTCCAAGCAGGTTATGCCAGATAGGCTGTGGGGGCAAGAAAGGATATTGCAAGAAAAGTTGCCTCTTCGGGCTTGCGGCCGGAAGAAGTGCATCGTATTGTGGCCGACACAGAGGTACGGCATGGAAAAGAACGAACAGCATGAGCCGAAAGGCGGAGAAAATAAGGCCGCACC
>JAGAEE010000119.1 GCA_017613295.1 Desulfovibrio sp.
ATGCGTTGCGTTATGCCGCATGGCGTTCCGAGGAACGAGAGATGTCGTTGGCCGAAGTATGAAACTTATGCGGCTGCAGTACCAACTGATAGCCAACAATTTTTTGAGAGGCAAGGGGTCTCATAGAGACTAAAAAAAAGGTTGTCATCCCCCACAAGTACGCAAGATCCGGATGAACCTAAAAAAACACAAAAAATCAAGCCCTTTCAAGATGTTATGTTTCTTGAAAGGGCTTATTTTTTAACTGCATTGGTGCCGAAGGGGAGACTCGAACTCCCACCCCGTTGCCAGGACTAGACCCTGAACCTAGCGTGTCTACCAATTCCACCACTTCGGCACAAAAATTTTATTACGCTATCGTCGTTGCTCTGGCAAGCATTTTTTCTTCAATGGCAACGATTTTTCTTTCTTTGCGATTGTTACCCTTTGTCAGTTGAAAGGCGCATAGGCACAAGAGGCTACTGCGTAGGTTGATTATCGTGTTTCTCAAGACGCAGGGCCCGACAAATGGGTTGTGTATTTCCTCTACCAGAAAAAATTTCTTCAGATGTGGCCGCCAGTGCCTGCGGCAGGACTTCGTCCACATGTTCAACAAAAACGATTTTCAGATCTCGCAGTACCTCGTCTGGCACTTCCTTAAGATCTTTTTCATTGTCGTGAGGTATGATCACCTTGCGCACACCGCTACGCCGTGCGGCCAGCAGCTTCTCCCTCAGGCCGCCGATGGGCAGCACTCTGCCACGCAGGGATATTTCGCCGGTCATGGCAACATCATTCCGTACGGGAATGCCCAACAGGGCAGATGTGATGGAAGTGGCAAGCGTAATGCCCGCAGAAGGTCCGTCCTTGGGAGTGGCCCCGGCCGGTACATGCACGTGTATATCAATCTTGCGATGAAAACGCGGATCCAGCCCCAAAAGATCGGCGCGTGACCGCACGTAGGAGAGTGCCGCCTTGGCTGATTCTGTCATGACCTCGCCAAGTTGTCCTGTGGTCACAACATGCCCGGAACCAGCCATAAGTGTTGTTTCCACCAGCAGAATTTCACCACCACGCTGACTCCAGGCCAGGCCTGCACACACGCCTACTCTGGGTTCGACCTCCCGTTCGTCATGCCGGTAGCGTTTGACTCCGAGCAAAGAAGGCAAACTGTTACGTGTTATGCTGACGCATTTGTCCAGGTCGTTTTCTTCCACAAGACGTATGGCCGTTTTGCGACAGAGTGCCGCAATTTGCCTTTCAAGGTCGCGCACACCAGCTTCATAGGTGTAAGAGCGTATTATCTCGATAAGGGCATTGTCAGAGACATGAAGATTTGTACTCTTAAGACCGTGTTCCTGAATCTGGCGCGGTAGGAGAAAACGGCGTGCAATATGCCTTTTCTCCGTCTCCAGGTAACTGTTGAGTTCAATGACTTCCATGCGGTCCAAAAGAGGCACGGGTATGGTATGCAGGGTATTAGCCGTGGTTATGAAAAAGATTTTGGAAAGATCGTACTCCAGCTCCAGATAATGATCCATAAAGGTGTTGTTCTGCTCCGGGTCTAGAACCTCAAGAAGGGCTGACGCAGGATCTCCCCGATAGTCCGAACTCAGTTTGTCGATTTCGTCCAAGCAAAATAGGGGATTGTTGAACTTCACCCTTTTCAGTGATTGAAGGATCTTGCCCGGTAGTGCTCCCACATAGGTACGCCTGTGTCCGCGAATCTCGGCCTCGTCGCGCACACCACCAAGTGACAGACGTACGAAGTCACGTCCTGTGGCACGTGCCACGGATTTTGCCAGGGACGTCTTGCCCACACCGGGAGGGCCCACAAAACAGAGGATAGGCCCCTTCAGCCCGTGAGAAAGTTTCTGGACAGCCAAATATTCAAGGATGCGTTCCTTGGGTTTTTCCAGGCCATAGTGATCGCCGTCGAGAATGTCCCGTGCCTTTTCTATGTCAATCACCGTTTCTTTGAGAGCATTCCAGGGCAGATCGAGAATCCAGTCCACATAGTTGCGCACTACGGTGTATTCCACAGCCGAGGAGGGGATGTTGCGCAGCTTGTGCGCTTCTGTCAGGGCCTTGCTCCGAGCTTCTTCTGGGAGGTCCATTTTCTTGAGCTTCTGTTCGATTTCATCGACTTCAGCCTGTGGATCGTCATCCCGGCCCATTTCTCTGTTGATGGCTTTGATCTGTTCGTTCAGGTAGTATTCGCGCTGGTTGCGCTCCATCTGCACCCTGACACGATTTTTTATGCGTTTTTCCACGCTTGCCAGAGAAACTTCACTCTGCAGCAGCTCGTAGGTCAGTTCCAGACGGTGTACAACGTCATCCTCATCTAAAACTTTCTGTTTTTTGTGGTAATCCACTTTGAGATGAGGCACTATGGTATTGGCCAGAGCCCCGGGTTCTTTTACGGCCTTAATCGACATGAGGAGATCTGGCGAAATTTTCCTACACGTCTTGGCATATTCGTCCAAAGCCTCGCGTACGGTTTGCACCAGGGCCTCCACCTCTTCCTGCTGGCCTGGCGTGTCCGCACAGCGTCGCAATTTGGCCATGGTGCAGCCATCCTCGTGCAGTTCTTCCCATCGGGCACGGTAGACGCCTTCGAAAAGCACCTTGCAGGTACCGTCAGGCAAGCGCAATCGCTGGAGAACCTTGCTGACACAGCCTACTTTAGCAAGATCCTGGGTGCCGGGCTTCTCAACTTCGGGGGTATGTTGGTTTACTAGGAAAATCAGTTTGCTGTAAGAGGCTTGTGCGATTTCAATGGATTTCATGGAGGCATCCCGCCCCACATAGAGCGGCATAATGGAGCGAGGAAACATTACCACCTCGCGCAGCGCCATAACGGGCAACTCCTCGAAAACGTCATCGCCTCTTCTGTCTTCACTCATGGTAAATCCTCGAATCTCAGGAAGCCTTACCGCCATTTCGGGATTTTTTGCCTCCCTCGTTTGCGGCAGGGTCAGAACGCAGCAGCACGGGTTCCTTACCTTTGTCAATAACGGCCTGATTGATCAGGCACTCGCGAACGTTAGGCATGGATGGTAATTTGAACATGAGGTCCAGCATGGTTCGTTCCATGACATTGCGCAGGCCACGAGCCCCGGTTTTTCGTTCTATGGCTTTGGCGGCAATGGCTTTGAGGGCATTGGGGGTGAAGCGCAGCTCCACATGCTCCAGTTCAAAGAGTTTTTGATACTGGCGTACCAAAGCATTTTTGGGTTCGGTAAGGATGCGGATCAGATCCGCCTCCTCCAGATCATCTACATGGGTAATAATGGGAATGCGGCCTACAAATTCCGGTATGAGGCCAAATTTTACCAGATCTTGAGGATGCACCCTGTCGAGCAGTTCTCCCATGGGCATTTCCTTGCTGCTGCGCACATGAGCGCCAAAACCCATGGAACCGCCGCTCACGCGGGATTCCACGATCTTGTCCAGCCCCACAAAAGCGCCTCCCACGATAAAGAGTATGTTGTGGGTATCCATGCGGATAAATTCTTGTTGTGGATGCTTACGTCCGCCCTTGGGGGGAATGTTGGCCTGTGTGCCTTCAATAATTTTCAGCAGGGCCTGTTGTACGCCCTCGCCCGAGACATCACGGGTTATGGAAGGGCCATCTCCCTTGCGCGAAATTTTATCAATTTCGTCAATATAGATAATGCCCTTACCAGCCGCCTCCAGATCGTAATCCGCATTCTGAAGCAGCTGAACGAGGATATTTTCCACATCCTCACCCACATAGCCGGCTTCGGTCAAAGTGGTCGCGTCGGCAATGGCAAAAGGCACGCGCAAAACGCGGGCCAGTGTCTTTGCTAGCAGGGTTTTGCCACTGCCGGACGGCCCAACCAGCAAAATATTGCTTTTTTCCAGTTCAACCTCGTCGCCTAGGGCATCGGCATAGAAAACGCGCTTGTAATGATTGTGCACCGCCACGGAAAGAATTTTCTTGGCCTCGTCCTGACCAATGACGTACTGGTCCAGTTTTTTCTTGATTTCCTGGGGGGACAGCAGCCCCTCGTGCTCATCCTGGCTTCCTTCCATGCGGTCACGGGCAATAATTTCCGTGCATGCCTTGACGCATTTGTCACAAATGCTCGCTTTGTCCTGAACAATGAGGTTGCTGACCTCTAGTTCACTGCGTCCGCAGAATGAACAGCGCAAAGGCTCGCTTACAGTGGGTTTTTGATTCCTGGCCATATTACCTGCTCTTTTCCTGATCCATCTCATGCCGCAACACGAGGACGCGGTCAATGATTCCCAGTTCCCTGGCTTCCTCAGGAGTCAAAAAATTGTCACGTTCTGTGGCCTTGAC
>JAGAEE010000120.1 GCA_017613295.1 Desulfovibrio sp.
ATGCCGGACCTTTCCGGCTATCGTGACGCCTTCGCCTTTGTGCTTCTGGTGCTTGTGCTGTTGTTCAAACCCACAGGGTTGCTGGGCGAGAGCATGGAGGAAAAAATCTGATGCGCCCTGACAGAAACACTTTTCTGACCATCGCCACCATGTTGCTCTTTGGACTTTTGCTTTCACAGGCTGAGACTTTCCTTGGCGACTATCAGATTTACATTGTCAAGCTCATCTTCATCAATGCCATCCTGGCTCTTTCGCTCAATCTCATATACGGGTTTACCGGCATGTTTTCCCTAGGGCATGCGGGTTTTATTGCAATCGGGGCCTATGTGTCCGCTCTGTGCATCCTGTCTCCAGAGCAGAAGGAGATGATGTGGATTTTGGAACCCATCATCTGGCCTTTTTCCGAGCTGTTTACTCCCTTCTGGATATCCGTGCTGGCAGGAGGGGCCGTGGCGGCATTGTGCGCCATTGTCATCGCTGTGCCCGTCCTGCGTCTTGGCGATGACTATCTGGGCATAGCCACGCTTGGCTTTGCGGAGATTATCCGCGTGGTCATTGTCAATGCCACGCCGGTCACCAACGGATCGCTTGGCATCAAGGGCATCCCGAGTCATGCCACACTGCTTTCCTGTTACGGGTGGACGCTTTTTACGCTTGTTGTGCTCGCACGACTCGTATTTAGCAATTTTGGTAACGTGTTGCGTTGTATCCGGGATAACGAAATAGCCGCTCGCGTCATGGGCATCAATGTTTTTGGCTATAAGGTCCTCTCGTTTTGTCTGGGGGCATTTTTTGCGGGAGTCGGCGGGGCGTTGTTGGGAACCCATCTTTCCACCATCGATCCGAAAATGTTCAACTTTCTGCTGACTTTCAACGTGCTCATGTTTGTGGTGGCTGGCGGTCTGGGGTCTTTGACTGGCAGTCTGCTCGGCGCCGGGATTATTACCATTCTGCTGGAATGGCTGCGCGCCATTGAGGAACCGATGGATCTTGGCATTATTGAGCTTCCAGGTATCCCGGGCATGCGGATGGTGGTCTTTTCGCTGGTGCTGCTGGCTATTATTCTGTATCGGCGAGAAGGCATCATGGGCACGCGCGAGTTGACATGGAAGAGTCTCGGTGGCTTGTTCGGGAGAGGAAAAAAGTGAGCGATGGCACGTTACGCAGGGATGCGGATCAGACGGACACATTGCTTCAGGCGACGAATGTGACCATGCGTTTTGGTGGTGTGACGGCCGTGAGCGGGTTAGATCTGGCCCTCCCCAAGGGGCGTATTGCCGGCATTATAGGCCCCAATGGTGCGGGTAAGACTACGGCATTCAACATTCTGAGCGGTTTTTACACGCCGCAGGAGGGTTCGGTCGTTTTTAACGGCGTGGATATACGAGGCAGATCACCAGCGGACATATGTCGCATGGGCATGGCACGTACTTTTCAAAATATTCGGCTTTCACCACAAATGACCGTGTTGGAAAATATCATGGTAGGCTGTCATGTGCGTCGGCGCTGCCCTTGGTGGATGGCCCCCTTGGGGTTGCCCGCCTTCTACCGGGAGGAGGAAGAAATCCGGGAGAAAGGGAGGAAGCTGGCCCAACGGGTGCATCTGGCTGATAATATCGCGGAGCAAGCGGGCAGCCTGCCTTATGGCGCTCAGCGCCGTCTTGAAATCGCCCGGGCCTTGGCCACCGCCCCCGAGCTTCTTTTGCTGGATGAGCCGGCAGCGGGCATGAATCCCCAGGAAAGTCTTGATCTGATGCATTTTATCGGACACATACGCGATGAATTCGGCCTGACAATATTGCTCATTGAGCATGACATGAAAGTGGTCATGGGGGTGTGCCAGTACATTTGGGTCATGGAGTACGGGGCGCTTATCGCTCAGGGAGATCCGGATACGGTGCGCAGCAATCCCGACGTCATACGGGCCTATCTGGGTGAGGAAGCTTCCCTGGAAAAGGGATTGTAGCCCCTGGGCATACAGCAAACGCGGTCCATACAGGTGCAGCATGCTTGAAATACGAAATCTTCATGTCCGTTACGGTGGCATCCAGGCCGTGCAGGGGGTCAGCCTGCGCATTCCCAGGGGCAGCATTGTTACCCTCATAGGGGCTAACGGCGCTGGCAAAAGCAGCATTATACGTTCCATAGCGGGCCTTAACAAGAACGTCAGTGGGGACATTTTGCTGACTCGCAGGGAGGGGGACTCTCCCGTGTCGCTCATGGGGCTCAGGCCAGAAGAGATGGTACGGCGTGGCATATCCCTTTCACCCGAAGGCCGACGTATCCTGCCGCATCTGACCGTGGAGGAAAATCTGCAGCTTGGGGCGTATTCGCGTTCGGACACAGCGGAGATCATGAGGGACATGGAGTGGGTCTACGAGCTTTTCCCCCGTCTCAGGGAGCGCAGCTGGCAAAAGGGCGGCACACTATCCGGCGGGGAACAGCAAATGCTAGCCGTGGGCCGTGCGCTCATGAGCCGTCCCGACCTGCTCATGCTGGACGAACCCTCACTGGGGCTGGCGCCTTTGCTGGTACGCGAAATCTTTGACATTGTCAGGCGCATCAACGGGGAGGGCAAAACCGTCCTGCTGGTGGAGCAAAACGCTTTTGCCGCCCTTTCAGTGGCTGACTATGCCTATATCCTTGAGGTGGGGCGCGTGGTTTTGGAGGGAGAAGGCAGGGAATTGCTCGACAATCCTAAAGTCAGGGAAGCCTATCTTGGCGGTTGACATAGGCAGACATGGAACGAAAACAGGAGCCATCATGCAATACGTGCGAAACGTCACTGTTTTGGCGGTGACGCTTGTGTTTTGTCTTTCGGCAAGTTCAGCACTGGCCGTACAGGGCGGAGACCGCCTGCTGACGTGTTTGCCCAATGGCTTGCGTGTCTGCATCATCAAGGATACGCGCTTTCCCCTTGTGGCCACACGCCTCTATGTGCGCACGGGGTCGGCAAATGAGGAGTTACGGCTGGCAGGCATCAGCCATCTTCTGGAGCACATGGTCTTCAAGGGAACGGATCACCGGCCAAAGGGGCAGATTTCGCATGAAGTGGAAGCCCTGGGGGGATATCTTAACGCGGCCACCAGTTTTGACAAGACTTGGTACATCACCGACATGCCAGCCGAGCATTGGCGTACTGGCATGGACGTCATCAAGGAAATGGCCTTCCAGGCATCGCTGGACCCCAAGGAACTTGAGGCCGAGAAGGAGGTGGTTATCTCCGAACTTGAGCGCGACCAGGATTCACCCGGTCATCGCCTGTTCGAAGCCTTGCAGACGTCTACTCTGTGCCATACGCCATACGGGCGGCCTATCATTGGCTTCAAAGAATCAATACGCGCCGTCACGACCGAGGATCTGCGCTCATATGTGAGACGCTGGTATCAGCCGCAAAACATGATGTTGCTTGTGGCTGGAGACATCGACCCGCAAGCCGTGCTGGAACATGCGACTTCCCTTTTTGGCGGCATGGTCAATACTCACGATTTTCCTGCTCCTGCAGCTGTGGACCTTCAGAGTGCCCCTGGGGGATCGCGTGTGGAAGTCGTGCGCGGTCCCTGGAACAAGGTCTATTTGGGCATGGCCTTCCCCGCCCCGGCCCTGACTGACATGCGTTCTGTAGCCTTAGACGTCCTTTGTTACGTGCTGGGAGGGGACAGCTCTTCCGTGTTTCCCCAGGCCTATATGTATGACAAACGCCTTGTTGATGACATTGATATGGGCAACATGAGCCTGGCGCGGGGCGGCATGTTGTCGCTGACAGCTACCCTGGCTCCGGAACAACTGAAGGAATTTTGGGACAGTCTCACGCTGCGTCTGGCAGGGATGAAAACCGTCGATTTCAAACCGGAGGCCTTGGCACGGGCCCGCTATAACTTGGAAGATAGCATGGACCGTTCAGCAGAAACGCTTGTGGGCCTGGCTTCATGGGCGGGAGCCGTGCAGTTTGATATGGGGGGCGAGCGGGCGGAACATAATCTGCGTTATACACAGCGCCATGTGGATGAGGCTCAGGTACGGGAAGCTATAGAACTCTGGTTGCAGCCATCGCGGGTACGTGTTCGCGTGCTGGCACCGGAAAAGGTCGAACTGCCCGATCTCGAAGCCATACTGCAAAAAAACTGGCCTTCAACGGCTCCGACAGAGCAGGCAGCGCAGTCGTCTGCTCAGGGCCAGAGGGAAAGAGTGGATTTGGGCAACGGGCGTACGGTGGTACTCATCCCCGACGATACCGTGCCCTATGTGGCCCTGAAATTCATGCAGCCAGGAGGCAACGCTTTGCTGCAACCACAGCAGCAGGGTTTGGCCGAATTGACGGCACGTACTTTGACGGAAGGGTGCGACACGATGGACGCGCCGGCACTCGGCCGTTATCTTTCCGACAGGGCTGCCTCTTTGGAGGCCAGGGCTGGAGTACAGACTTTTACGGTGTCGCTGTCAGGACCTTCACGTTTTGGTGCGGATTTCCTTACTCTGTTTGACAAGATTCTTGGCAAGGCGCGCTTGGAGGAGAAGGACGTGCGCCGTGAAGCGGAAGATGTGATGGCCGACATACGCCAGCGTGCGGACAGGCCGACATCTCTGCTGTTTTCGCGATTGGGGCCGTTTTTGTATCCGGGCGGCCAGGTGTACGGGTATGATCCTCTGGGCACAGAGACTAATTCCCGAGCCTTCACGGCCGGAGACGTGCGCTCTTTCTGGAAGAAACAGCTGTCGCAACCCTGGACGCTTGCCGTTGCCGGCGACTTTGACCGAGAGGCCGTGCTAGCCTTTGCCAAGAGCCTGCCCGTGCCGGAAAACACCAGTTTCAGGCTGGTGCCGCCTGTGTGGGGGAAAGACAGGACGATGGATCTGCATGCTCCTGGCCGCAATCAGGCACACGTGCTTCAAGCGTTCAAGGCCGTCCCCCTGACCCATCCAGATGCCTCGGCTTTTTCTTTGTTGCAGGCCGTGCTCGCCGGGCAGAGCGGCTTGCTGTTCACAAAACTGCGCGATGACCAGGGGCTCGGCTATGCCGTTACAGCCATGTATACGGGCATGGCGGAATCAGGCCGCATGGCGTTTTACATCGGTACTACGCCAGACAAGGTGGAGCAGGCAAGACAGGGTTTTGCCGGTATTATCGCAGAGTTGGCGAGCAAACCCCTGTCAGCGGAAAAGCTGAAAGCCGCAGCTAACAGCTTGCTGGGCCATTACCTGAGAGGTCGGCAAAGCCTGTCGGCCAGGGCCGGTGAAGCCGCCACGGAAATTACCCTGGGGCTGCCCGAAGGATTTGAAAAATCCCTTGTGGATCAGGCCGCGCGTCTCTCACCGGAGGAGCTTTTGACTGTGGTGCGGAAGTATCTGAAGAGGGAAGACCGCTATGATTTGACCCTGCTACCGTAGCGGAGAGCAAATCTCTCACTTCGAAGATTTTGTCGACGAGCAAACGGCCTTCACGTACCGGTTAGAGGATCGGAGAGTGAAGGCGTTTTTTTATAGTGAAAACAGCGTATTAAAAAAAATCAAAATTTTTTTCTTGAAAAAGCCAAGAATGGGGCGGTCTCCATGAATGTCAAGTCTTGGGAAACAATGTTTTTGGAATTGGTATCTTGAAATAGCCCGACATGGAGGCTATTATTCCCTCCGTATGCAGTGAATGTTTCCAGAAATTTTCCAGAGAATGCCGCACCTTGCCGAGAATTATGTTACGTGGCCTTTTTTTGCAACACTAAATAAAGCCCGGAGCCCAACATGCTCACTGACATCGTCAAAAGGGATGGCACAGAAGTTCCCTTTGATTCTGTCAAGATTCTCAATGCTATCACCAGGGCCAACAAGGCTGTGAGCGATGAGGACATGTCGCCCACGGATCTCCTGTACGTGACCGAAAAGGTGTGCAAGGTACTGGAAGAGCGTGGCCTCAGGCACGTGGAAGAGATTCAGGATGTCGTGGAGGAGACCCTGATTCGTTGTGACTATGCCAGGACTGCCAAGGCCTACATATTGTATCGTGCCGAGCATACGAAGATTCGCAATGCAGAATCGTATCTCATGGATATCTACAGGAAGCTCACCTATTCTCCGGCCATCAAGGAGGATATCAAGCGCGAGAACGCCAATATTGACGGTGATACCGCCATGGGCACCATGCTCAAGTATGGCTCCGAAGGTTCCAAATTTTTTATTGATAACTACATTTTGCCCAAGGACGCTTCTGCAGCCCATATAAACGGCGACATACACATCCATGACAAAGATTTCTACATGCTCACAGAGACATGCTGTCAGATTGATCTCATTCCCCTGTTCAAAAACGGCTTTTCTACTGGGCATGGGCATTTGCGTGAACCCAATTCCATCGAAAGCTATTCTGCTCTGGCATGTATTGCCATTCAGGCCAACCAGAACGAGATGCATGGCGGCCAGAGTGTGCCGCATTTTGACTACGCCATGGCCGGTGGCGTCGTAAAAACTTATCGCAAGGAGTATGCACGGGCTTTTACAGCGGTACTTCGCCTTGTGGGCGGCATGGACGAAAAAGAGGCTGAGGCTAGGACGCGCGAGATTATGGGACGTCTTCCCGAGGGGCCGCGCATGGGGACCATTGAGACCTATGGCTCAAATCTTGTCGCCGCAGCCCCCGAAGAATATCGTGACCTGGTGGTCAGGGCCCATGAATATGCTGTCGCTGAAGCTTTGAAACACACAAACCGGCGAACCTATCAGGCCATGGAGGCCCTCATACACAATCTGAACACCATGAATTCCCGTGCGGGAGCGCAGGTGCCGTTCAGTTCCATCAATTACGGTACGGACGTTTCCGCCGAGGGGCATATGGTTGTCAAAAATCTGCTTCTGGCAACAAGGGCGGGGTTGGGCAATGGGGAAACCTCCATTTTCCCCGTGCAGATATTCAAGGTGAAATCCGGAGTGAACTACAATCCCGGAGAGCCCAATTACGACCTTTTCAAAATGGCCATGGAAGTTTCGGCGTTACGGCTCTTCCCCAATTTCAGCTTTATGGACGCGCCCTTCAACCTCCAGTATTACCGTGAGGGTGACTACAACACCGAGGTGGCCTACATGGGCTGCCGCACGCGAGTCATGGGCAATGTCCACGATCCTCGACGTGAGGTGACATGCGGTCGAGGCAACCTGAGCTTTACGTCTATCAATCTACCACGCCTGGGCTTGGACGCCAGGGGAGATATCAGTCGTTTCTACGCGCTACTGGATGAACGCATTGACTTGGTCTTTCGTCAGCTGCTGCACCGTTTCAAAATCCAGAGTGCCAAAAAGGTGCGCAACTATCCCTTCCTCATGGGCGAGGGTGTCTGGATAGATTCCGACAAGCTCAAGCTGGATGACACCATCGGTGAAGTGATCAAGCATGGCACGCTGACCCTGGGCTTCATCGGCCTGGCAGAAACGCTTAAGGCCCTGGTGGGCAAACATCACGGGGAAAGCGAGGAATCACAGAAACTGGGGTTGGAAATCGTTTCGCATATGCGTCGGCGCTGTGACGACAAGGCTGCCGAAACTGGGTTGAATTTTTCGCTCATTGCCACCCCGGCTGAGGGACTCAGCGGTCGCTTTGTGGCGCTGGATAAAGTGAAATACGGGATTATACCCGGCATCACAGATAAGGAATATTACACCAATTCCTTCCATATCCCAGTGTATTATCCCATCAAGGCGTTCAAAAAGATCCAGCTTGAGGCTCCCTACCACGCCCTGACCAATGGCGGTCACATCACCTATGTGGAGCTAGATGGGGATACCACCAAGAATCCAGAAGCTTTTGAGAGTATCATACGCTACATGCACGACCAGGGCGTGGGATATGGTTCTGTCAATCATCCTCTGGACCGTGATCCGGTGTGCGGCTATGTGGGGGTGATCAACGGGCGCTGCCCTCGCTGCGGACGCCGTGAGGGGGAAGGAGTCAGCGCCGCGTTGCTGGAGCAGTTGCGCAAGAAATATCCGTACACTCCCAGCTGGGACTGACGGAAGATCTTTACTCACAGATTCAGGAAGAAAGGAGAAACGCCATGCTGATGAAATCGCGTTTGTTTGAGGAGAGCAAGACCGATATCAAAATGGTGGGCCAGGGTGTAGGCTTTGAACGCACCCGCCGCATCACTGGGTATCTGGTGGGCACTCTCGATCGTTTCAATAACGCCAAGCGTGCAGAGGAACGCGACCGGGTCAAGCATGCCTGATAACGTGACTCCCTTGCTAAGACTGTCGGGCATTGTGGAGGAATCAATTGTCGATGGGCCTGGGCTACGGTTGGTTATTTTTACCCAGGGCTGCCCGCACCACTGCAAAGGCTGTCACAATCCCCAGACACACAGTTTCGAAGGAGGTTTTCAGTTTTCAGCAGAGGCCGTGCTTGATCGTCTTCACAATAATCCTCTGTTGGCCGGAGTGACGTTTTCCGGTGGGGAACCTTTTGAACAGCCGCAGGCGCTTTGCGCTGTGGCCGAAGGGGTGCACGGTATGGGCAAGGATGTGGTGACCTTTACCGGTTACACTTATGAAAATTTGCTGCGTCGCTCAGATCCTTGGACTGATCGCCTCTTGGAATATACAGACCTGCTGATTGATGGCCCCTATGTGGAGGCGCAGCGCAACTTGGAGTTGCGTTTCCGGGGCAGTGCAAATCAGCGTGAGCTGGACAGGGCTGCCCGGCTCAAGTTGCGTTCTGCTATGAATTTAGGAATAAGATAGACGAATCTGAATGACAAAAGAAAGCCTCCGGTGTAACCCACGCCGGAGGCTTGTTTGTTACATCGTTGGATGGACGCTGTTATTCAGCAGCGGCCAGTTGAATGCGTTCAAAGCCGGTGACCTTGATTTCGTCGCCGACAGCTTTGGCGGCCTCACGCACCACATCGATGATGGCTTTTTTGTCGTCGCGGATGTAAGGCTGCTCCAGAAGACAGACTTCCTTTTGGAATTTTTTCACGGCACCTTCGGCAATTTTGTCTACTATCTGCGCTGGCTTGCCTTCCTCAAGAGCTTTTTGACGGTACACCTCACGCTCGCGGGCTACGGCAGCCTGATCCAGGCTGTCGGCGTCCAACGCCATGGGACTGGTGGCGGCCACCTGCATTGCCAAATTTCTAGCGAGGTCCGTTACCGCCGTATGAGTGACGCTGGCGGGCTTGCCACATTCCAGAAACACCATAACGCCTATCTTGCCGTTGGAATGGATGTACTGCCCCACGACTTCACAGTCGTTTTTCTTACTGTGACGGGCAAAGGCACCCAATTGCATGTTTTCGCCAACGGAGGCGATGAGCTGAGTGATCTCCGGGCCAACGATGGCGCTGAGGGCATCGGCATCGGCGGGGCTGTTGTCCAGCACGGCCTTGGCCACATTTGCGGCCAGCGTTTGAAACTGTTCGCCACGGGCCACGAAGTCCGTTTCGCAGCGCAAGGAGGCCATGGCCATATTTTTCCCGTCGGGGCTGACAGCCATGGTTACCAGGCCCTCACTAGTGGCTCGTCCAGATTTTTTGGCGGCCTTGGCCATGCCCTTCTGACGTAGCCAGTCCACGGCCTTTTCCATATCACCGTCCACTTCCACCAGAGCTTTCTTGCAATCCATCATGCCTGCGCCGGTTTTTTCGCGCAGCTCCTTGACCATTTGAGCAGAGATAGCCATTGAGTACTCCACATAATCCGGCACTAAACCGGAGTTTGTCATCTTTTAGGTGAGGCAAAGGGACTGGACACTTCTTCGGACAAGGACGGCGGCACCACTGGGGTGTCGCTAACGGAAATTGCGAAGAATGTGTCTACGCTGACGGAACCTCCTGCGCGGGCGCATCAGCTTCAGCGGCCTTCTGCATGGCTTCTTCAGCGTCCTGAGCGTTGGCCTTGCCGTCCTTACTCATGGCCTCACCCTCAAGGCAGGCTTCGGCAAAGGCGGCCACGAAGAGCTTGATAGCGCGGATGGCATCGTCGTTGCCGGGGATGATGAAGTCAATGACGTCGGGATCGCAGTTTGTGTCTGTGACGGCGACAATGGGTATGCCCAGCTTGCGGCATTCCTTGACGGCGATGTCTTCACGGTGCGGGTCGATGATAAACGCTAGTTGTGGCAAGCGATCCATTGCCTTAATGCCACCGAGGGTGTCTTCCAGTTTGTGCATCTCGCGCTCTAGCAGCAGCACTTCCTTTTTCTGGTAGCGGTTGATAGAGCCATCGGCGAACATAGCTTCCAGCTTTTTCAGGCGTTCGATGCTTTTTTGGATGGTGACGAAGTTTGTGAGTGTGCCTCCCATCCAGCGATTGGTTACGTGGAACTGTCCGGCACGGGTGGCTTCAGCAGCCACGGCCTCCTGAGCCTGGCGCTTTGTGCCGATAAAAAGAACCTTGCCGCCCTTGGCCACAGTATCAACCACCTTGTCGTAGGCCACGCGGAACAACTTGACTGTCTGTTGCAGATCAATGATATGAATGCCGTTGCGCGCACCGAAGATGTAAGGACGCATCTTTGGATTCCATCGGCGAGTTTGATGGCCGAAATGCACGCCTGTTTCCAGCATTTGTTTCATGCTGACATAAGCCATAAGAACCTCCAGAGGGTTTGCTTCCACCCAGGCCCTGACCCTGCAACCCGGCCAGACCATGCCCTCACGGGAAGTCTCATGGGCCGCGCTACAAGCGTCGACCGGCCAGGCACCCCGGGCCGCTGCCGGAGTGTGCTTATTGAAAAAAAGGCTGGTAACTTATTTCCCCTAAAAAGGCAAGCACGAGCGTGTCAATCCACAGGGCAAGCGCTTCATTGTCTGCTTTACTCCAGTGATAGGCAAAAGGCCTTAAAAAAGAAGGCATCATATCCTACAGGGCGGCATAGCGCATGCAATTTGCCATATGCTTCGGATGCAGTCTAGCCAACAGGCCATCTCAGTCTTAGTCAGACAGTGGTGTGTAATCTTCACTTCTTGTGGACAGGGCACTTGACAGGGGGCAGAGGTGAAGCTATCCAATGTAAAAGCGGCTGAAGCCGTTTGAAAACAACAGCGTGACAACGCTCAATTTGGGAGGATAACCATGGGCTATAACGTGAATGTTGACACTGAAAAATGTGTGGGCTGTGGCGAGTGTGTAGACGTGTGCCCCGTTGAAGTTTACGAGCTCAAGGATGGCAAATCCAGTCCAGAAAATTCGGAAGAATGTCTGGGGTGTGAATCCTGTGTGGAAGTATGTGAATCAAATGCCATTACTGTTGAGGAAAGTTAGCCTGAGAATGTCGAATCAGCGACATTTTTCTTATTGATTCTCTTAAATGCATTTTGTGCCGTCCGGTGTGCCAACGCCGGGCGGCATTTACGCGACGATTTGTATTCGATAAAGGATAGTCATGATTCCCAATATCGATCCTGTTTTCATGCGCTATGAAGCTTTGCGGGCTGAAGCCGACAACCTTTTTGAACGTATTCGTGACAAACATCCTCAATGCGTTTCGTGTAGTATTGGATGCAGCGATTGCTGTCATGCCCTTTTTGACCTTTCTCTCGTTGAGGCAATGTATGTGCACAAGGCGTTTGAGGAAGCTTTTGGTTACGGCCCGGAAAGGTCGACCATTCTTCAGCGTGCCTCAGAAATTGATCGCCATGCAACACGCCTGAAACGTGAACTTTTTCGTGCAGAAAAGGATGGGGAAAATCCGGGAATCATAATGGAGCGTGCAGCTCAATTGAAGCTGCGATGCCCTTTGCTTGACGGGCAAAACAAATGCCTGCTTTACCATGCACGCCCAATTACCTGCCGTGTATATGGTGTTCCCACTGCGATTGCCGGACAGGGACATGTATGCGGCTTTTCAGGGTTTAAAAAGGGGCTTGCCTATCCGACTATTCATTTGGACAGAATTCAGGATCGTTTGCACGAACTTAGCCGGGAAATAGGAGAAATACTTCAGACCCGTTTTACTGAACTGGATACCGTATATGTCCCACTTTCCATGGCGTTGCTGACGAACTACGATGAGACATATCTGGGCATCGCTCCAGCCAGAAAAGAAGACGCCTGGCGCTAAAATATGAGACGATTTGTGGAGGGATGCAAGATGTTTGGAGATATCCCTGCAACGGTCTTTCGAGATGGAACACCACAGCCTCTCACTCAAGAGCAAGCAGATTTCAAGCGAGAAATTTATGAGAAAATGAATCCCCGCCGTCGCAAGTTTGTGGATCGCATCGGTTACGACAATTGGGATCCTTTTCAAAAACCTAATGATCCTCTTGATTTGCGTACGGATATCACAAAGCGGACAACGCAGCAGCTTGTTGACGAATTTTTTCGCTATGCGGCAAGAAATGGCACTCATGGAAATGATTACAGGAAGGGCGCCGTCGAGTGTGCCCTGGGTGTCGTTAATAAGGATGAAAAATATTTGGGCATCTTTGATTTTTGTCGCTGGTATTGCGAACTTTTGAAAAGAGAAGGGCACATGGCATGAAAGAAAAATACGATGACCTAGACGAATATATTGCTGACCTCAAAGCAGAAATTGCCAAAAATGATCAGTGTGCCACACACTATTATAATCTTGGTTTGGCCTTGCTGACAAAACGTGATTTCGTGGCGGCCGAGGAGGCTTTTCTTGAAGCCGTACGCAACTCCCCCCATTTGGCTGAAGCCTATGTTCAGCTAGGAGGTATTTGCCTTGAGCGCGGCGATTTGGATGGATGCTTACGTTACAACGAAGAGGCTGCCAATTGCCGTGCCAAGTTTCCTGTTCCTTTAAGCAATATTGCTTTTGTTTATCTTCAGCGAGGTGAACCGGACAAAGCGATTACCGTTTTGCGAAAAGCACTTAAATGGGATCCCAAATTTGTGCAAGCTCACAACGCCATGGCTACCGCCATGTATATGAAGGGAGAGTACAAAGCGTGTGAAGAAGCTTGCCGGGAGGCCATCAAATTGGAGTCAGGTTTTGCCCCGGCCTGGAATAATCTGGCGCTGGCACTCTTTGAGATGCAACGCTATAACGAAGCCGATGACGCACTAAACAAGGCCAGAGAATTGGGATTTGATGTTCCCGAAGGTCTTGTTGAAGAGTTGGCCCTACGCGTACGCCGTGAGTCCTGAGAACATGTAAAATATCTTGGAGTCACAACACGCCAGCGGGGTAAGCTACCAATTTTCCAATCCTGTAGTGCACGACGCTGAACCATTGCTGAGTTCAGACAGGGAACCAAGGAATTGCTCCTTGTTTTCTATGGGAAGTCTTAGCAATATTTGGGCCTCGGTCTGAAAATCTTCTGCTTCAATGTGTGCTTCATGGGAAGCTAACAGACGGTGTAACCCATCAAGATATGTGTAGGCGATAGTAATACGAAGTTTTGTCTCGTTCAGACAATGGCGCAGGGGCAGCGATGCCAAATTTTCACGGACACTTTCTTGGTAAGCTCGTACTAAGCCGCCTGTTCCCAATTTTACGCCACCGAACCAACGGCTAACAACTATGCAGATTTCTCCTACGGGGTTATGCAAAATAATTTGCAACATGGGACGACCTGCTGTCCCGTGGGGCTCACCGTCGTCGGAAGAACCGATATGAGTTGTTTCTCCTGGTGCACCTGCGGCATACGCCCAACAATTGTGAGTGGCATCTGAACGGTAGCGTCGAACCTGTTCTACAAAGGCGCGGGCGGCAAGCGCCCCAGGGGTATGCGCACTTTGAGTTAAAAAGCGGCTGCGACGGATGACAATCTCCGAACAATGGGGGGTTTCAGGAGAGGCATCAGGAACATAAAAACGTGTCATATGCTGGCCCTCATGACCTGAATGACAGCATTTGCGATGTACAACTCAAGCCGTCTTTTGTGCATTTTAGCTATTAAGCTTTACATGAATATCAATCTCAAGTAAATACTATACTTGTGGATTGTTTTCGTGGAATTTTTACAAAGGAGAATATGATGAGCAAAACTCAGGAAAATCTGATGAATGCTTTTGCGGGAGAATCTCAGGCAAATCGTACCTATCTCACATTTGCAGAAGCCGCCGATAAGGAAGGACTTCACCAGGTTGCCAAACTTTTTCGTGCAGCAGCCGCAGCAGAAACGGTGCATGCCATGGCGCATTTGCGAAATGCAGGCAAAGTTGGCAAGACTGTAGACAATCTCAAGGCTGCTTTAGCTGGGGAAACACACGAATTTACCCAAATGTATCCTGAAATGATTAAAGAAGCTGAGGACGAAGGCAATGCGTCTGTTGCCAAATATTTTTCTTTTGTCAACAAAGTAGAGGGCGTGCATGCTGAATTGTATAAAAAGGCTCTAGAAAATCCAGGAGGACTTCCCGATACGGATTATTATGTATGCAGAGTGTGCGGATATACGCACGAAGGCCCCTGTGATACCTGTCCTGTATGTGGAGCACGTGCTGCGGCTTTCTTCAAGGTAGAGGAATAGCCATCCTTAGAGCATGCTTGCAAACCGACGATTTGGGGGCTGCCGAGAAAACGGCAGCCTCATATTGAGGGCCATACGATTCCCTCAAATCGGGAAATCTTTCAGGTTCTTGAACGTCAGGCCGGAAAAGTGCCGGTGGAAGGATTTATTTGAATCAATGCGACACGCTACATCGAAGAATCATACAGATGACATATCTGATCAACATGGCAATTCGTTAGATAACGTACTATAATTATTAGTTTTGCTGAGGCATATTTGGGGCAGTGTGACTAAAGTGTGACCAAATTGTTTAGTCACAAAAAAGGGTGCCTAGTACGACTAAGCACCCTCGTCACATACAATGCTTTCTCTATCATAGCAAGCCATAGGCACAGGGCAGTACGACAGGTTTCCACAAGTTTTTCACTGCCTGCCTG